>RFJD01000071.1 GCA_003695015.1 Verrucomicrobiota bacterium
AGGGGTGAGGAGTGAGTGAGGCTTGAGTCCGGGAGTGGCTTGGCTGTGTTGCAGCCATCCTGGCTGCACCTCGGCGTGGCTGGAGGGGCCGGGGAGGATTTTCGGCCTCCTTACGTCGGCCGCCACGGGGAGCGACCGTGGCCGCCAAGCTCAGGAGGGCTGCCCGGCGCGATCGAGGAGGAGCCACACCCGGAGGGCTTCGGTGGCGGCCCAAGCCTGGGCGTCGCAGCCGCGCTGGGTGTGCGGGGCGTCGCCATCCATGATTTCGGGGAACTGTCCCGCACACCCGGCCCGCCAAAGGGGAACCATCCCGGCCAGGATGGACCGGGCCGCGGCCAGGGCTTGGCCATCCTCCGGCCAAACCTTTGCCATGGCCTCGCAAAACAGCGGCAGCGTCCAAGTCCAAGCCGTGCCGTTGTGGTAAGCCGGTTTGCGGGCGGTGTCCTCGGGACCTTCATAGCGGCCGCGGTAGGGGCGCTCGGGATCGTTGAGGAGGCGGCCGTCCGGGCCGTGGATCGGCAGGGGCGGATGCACCGGCAGGGGGGCAAGCGAGCGCAGGGCGCCGGGGACGAGCAACCAGCGACGGACGGCGAGCAGCGTCCGGCGCGATTGTTCCGGGCGGCCCAGGCCGAGGGCGGCGGGGACGACGGCGTTGCTGCGGAGGGCGTCCTGGGGGGCGGCATCCGCCGCGGCCCGGCCTTTGGGGGCCAGCAGCACGTCCGCCCACCAGCCGCGGCCGTCGAGCCAGAAGAGCCGTTCGAACGCCTCGCGAGCGTGCCGGGCCAAGGCGCCCCAGGGTTCGTTGACCGGCGGCAGGCCGGCGCGGTCGAGCCATTCGAGCAGCCGGATCCAGAGCGCCTGGATTTCGACCGGGTACCCTTCGCGCGGCGTGCCGGCGGGGTGGTTGGTGTCCATCCACGTGAAGTGCGCCGGGCTCCAGACCAGCGCGGATTCGGGATCGACGCGGATGCCGTTGGGCGTGCCTTTCAGGTAGCCGGCGGCGATCGAACGGAGCACGTCGGCCAGGGAACGCCCGCCGCCGGCGACCTCGATCCGGCCGAGGTCGTCGCCGGTGCGGTCGGCCAGTTCGGCGCAGACCAACCCGTACCACAGCGGGGCGTCGGAGGTGTCGCGGTTCGAGGCGTCCTCGCCGAAGATCGCGTTCGGCAGGGTGCCGGCTTCCTCGAACCGGCCGAACACGCGCAGGATGTCGCGCACCTCGTCCACCCAACCGGCCGCCAGCAGCCCGCGGGCGCAGATCAACGTGTCGCGCCCCCAGTCGAGGAACCACGGATAGCCGGCCACGACCGTCCAACCCGGCGAGCGCCGGACCAGGAACGCGCGGGCGGCCCGGGCCAGGGCCTGTCCCCAGGGGTCGTCCTTCGAGACGACCGGGGCGTCGCGCAAGGGCAGGGGCGGTTGTTCCGCCGGCGGCGCGGGTTCGGCGGCTTCGACTTCGAGGGTGGCCTCGCCGCCGGCCGGCAGCGGCACTTCGAACCAGCCCGGACTCCAGGCATCGCCCAAGGGCTCGAGGCCGCGGCTTTGCTCGACCGGGTGGGGAATGGCGCGGCACCATTCCGGCTCGGGGTGATACCGGCCGCCGCGACAGACCGCCTGCAACCGCCGTTCGGGCGCGGGGTGAAAGGCGAAGCCCTCCGCCTCCTCGAGCCGGCGGGTGTGGGTTCGGAAGTGCTGGTCCGCTTCCGGCGTGCCCAGCGTGATGTGGTGGAAGTTCCGGTCCTCGAGGTCCAGACGCACCGTCAACCGGACGTCGCCCTCGGGCGGCAGCGTCCTTTCGCCCGTGGGCGGCGTTGCCGGACGGCGGAACCGCAGGCAGGTGGCGTTGCGGCCCGGCGGCATCCAAGCCTCGACCTCGATCCGCACCAGCCGTCCGTCGCCGGCATGGGCGCCAAACTCCCAGCGGGCCGGCGGGCCTTCCTGGAAGTCCTCCAGGCAAGAGCCGTCCAGCGCGGAGATGAAGCCGTCGGCGTTGACCCAGAGCCGGGCGCGTTTGACGAACACGTGCCGGTCCACCGGCGCCGCGGGGTGGAGGTTGGCGGCCAGGAGGCAGTCGTACTTGGATTGCACGCGGCCGAAGTCCACCGGCAACCGGGCCATGCCGCCGCGGCCGTTGGTCAACAGGACCATGGTCGGCCGGATGGCGGCCGCGCGGCGCAGGGCTTCCTCCGGCCCGGCCGGAAGCCGTTCCAAGGTCGCCTCGACCCGCACCGGTTCGCCGGCATAACGTTCGAGCCGCAGAAACGCGGGGCCGGCGTCGCGACCGTCGTTCCAAACCGCCGCGACATGACGCCCGCCGGCGGGGACGGACTCGATGTTGAGGGCGTGTTGGCCGGGGAATTCGAGCCGGAGCCGGAAGGGGCCGTCGTCCTCGACCATCAGCCAGTGGCGGGGCGGCCAGGGCGTGAGGCGGTGGCGGTCGGCCAGGCTCCACGGGACCACGGCCGGGTAAAGGTTGGGATCGGGCGCCAGACGGGCGGCGGCTTGGGCCTGTTCCTCCGGTGGCGTGGAGGCCAGCCGGGCGGCGGTGGCGAGGAAACCTTCCGGATCCCGGCCGACCCGGCGGGCAAGACCGGCCAGGTCCACCCCGCCGAGGTTCTCGACCGGGGCCACGCGGCTGAGGGCTTGGAGGACGAAGGCTTCGCGCGCCCGGCGCAGGCGATATTCCTCGCCGCGGGGCGCGGGCGCCGCCGGTCCGGGACTGAGGCAAACCGCCGCCCCCGGTTCGAGATCGATCCGCAGCCCGGCGGTCGGGTCCCAAGCCATGGTCGGCACGGCTTGGTCCAGCAATTCGATCCAGTCGCCCAAACGCTCCATCGCCTGCGCGAGGGGCGTGTTCGCGAGGTCGGGCGGCGGGATCCGGACGCCGTGGGCGTGATCGGGATCGGTGTTCACGGCCACCAAGACGACGTCGCCGGTCTCGGCGGCCTGCCGCAACAGGACGTACACCGGCGAATCCGGCGGGCTCAGCCGCCGCAGCCGGGCGTGGTCGAAGAAGCAGGGATGATCGGCCAGCAGGCGGTTCAGCTTGCGGAGTTCGGGGACGAGGTTGTCGGGGTTGCCCCAGGCCAGGCCGCGGCTGGCGTGCACGTCCACCCGTTCGGTGGCGAGCCATTCGACGCCGCAGGTGAAGCCGAAAGCGCCGCTGACACTGGTCAGGGCGCAGAGGCGATTGCGGAGGAGCGACCAGACGCGGCCCTTGGCGGCCAGGCGGAGGTTGTCGTGGGTTTCGCTGTAATGGACGTAAAGGCCGCTGTGCCGGCTGCGGTCCAGGGCGTAGTCCAGATACCAAGCCACCTGCGGGCCGGTGTAGTTCTGGAAGAGCTCGGAGTAGGCCCACTGCATGTTGCCCTTGGTGAGGAGGCGTTCGGTGGCCTCCCACGAGCCGCCCAGCCCTTCCAGCAGGAACACGGTGTCCGGGTATTCCCGGCGGACGCGGGCGATGATGTAGCGCCAGGCGTCCAACGGGATCATGTAGCCCGCATCGCAGCGGAAGCCGTCCACGCCGCGGCGGCACCACTCGACCAAGGCGTCGGCGATGCAGCGGCGCAATTCAGGCAGGTCGTGCCGCAGCTCGACGAGGTCGCCCCACACGTTGCCCCAGGCGCCCGGGCTTTTGAACGTGCCATCCGGGTTGCGCTGAAACCACTCCGGGTGGTCCTCCCAGAGCTTTGAACCCCAGCCGGTGTGGTTGATGACGATGTCCAGGAACAACCGGCCGCCCCGGGCATGGACCGCGTGGACGAGTTCGCCGAACTGTTGCAGGCCGGTCGTCCGTTGGTCGAACTCGACCAAGGCCGGATCCACCGCCAAAAGATCGAGGCAGGCGTAGGGGCTGCCAAACCGGCCGAAGCGGGCGAAGGTGGTGGGCGTGGGATGGATCGGCAGCAGGTGGAGGATCCGGCATCCCAGTTCGTCGAAGATGTGCGGCAACTCGCGGATCAGGTCCCGGAAAGTGCCCGAGGCGGGGATGACCGTGTAGCCGCGGCGGTCCAGCTCGTTCATCCGCTCCTCGAGCGGGTCGGGTGTGGTGGTGCGGGCCTGCTTGGTCGGACCGAACATCCGGGTGAAGGCGCAGTAGATGAGGTTCGCGGTGCGGCAGGTGTTGGGCTGAACCGAGAGGCCGACGTTGGGGCCGTCCGGCCAGTGCTGCCAGCCCCGCGAGTCCAGCGCGTAGGTCTTGGCCTCGAACCAACCCACTTCCGCCAGGGGCAGTTCCAGTCGCCACACGCCCTCCTCCCAGTGCAGCGGAATGTCCCGCCACGAATCCAGGCTCGGCGGGCGGCCTTCCTCGACGGCGGTGATGATCTCCTCCCGCAGCACCGCGGCCCGGCCGATGTTGGTCCGGAGGAACGCCCGCCAGGCCGGCGGCCGCGCCCTTCCTTCCGGATCGCGCAACTCGAACCGCACCCGGTCGCCCACGAACCGGACCATTGTTTCGCCCGGAGCGGGCGATTGTTGCCATTGTCGTTTCATGCGTCCCCTTCGCCCCGGCCCCATGGGGGGCGGAGCCGGCAGTGTAGGCCGGGGCGGTCCGGGAGCAAGCGTCCACCGACCGGGCAGGCAAAGCGAACGGGCGGCCGCTTCGTCTCGGAAACGGGCCGCCCGTGGCGGTTTCAAGGTCCACCCGGTGCGCCGTGCCGGCCGCAGCCGGCGGCGCCGGGACCGTCAGTCGAGCCGCTTCACCCGGATGTTGCGGTAGCGGACGACGCTGTTGGGATCATGCCCTTGCAGGGCGAAGGTGCCTTCGCCCAACACGCGCGTGAAGGGCCGGCCGGGTTTCGCGCCCTCGGGCTCGGTGTATTGCAGGACGATCGTGCCGTCCACTTTGACCGTGATGGTCTTGCCCTGGACGATGATTTCCTGCGTCCACCACTGGTTGTCCTTTGAGAAGGCGTGGCCGACGTTCACGATGCCGTAGAGGCTGCCGGTCTTGATCCAGTCGCTGTGGGTGCAGTTGACCTGCGATTCGAAGCCCTGCTGCGGCCAGCCGCGCGGCTGGTACTTCGTGTGGAAGTAGATGCCGCCGTTGGAGCCGGGTTCGGTCATGACCTCGACCTTCAGGTGGAAGTTCTTGAACGGTTTTTCGTCGCCCACGTAGAAGAGGTGGCACCGGGGACCGTGCGCCACGAAGGCGCCGTCCTGGATGGTCCAGGTGCCCGGGTTCTCCTCCGCCTTCTTCCAGCCTTTGAAGGTCTTGCCGTCCATCAACGGAACGAAGCCTTCCTCCGAATCGGCCGCGCCAACGGCGCCGGCCAACAGGGAAACTGCCGTGAGTGCCAAGAGAATGCGTTTCATCGTGGCGAGCGTAGGCCGGAGGTTCGACCACGCCAAGCGCGGAGTGAGGGAGCGCAATCGGGCGCGGGCCCAAGCCGGCTTTGCCGGCGGCGCCGGTTTCCGGGGAGGGGGATGCAGGGCGTCAACGGCTCGGGAACGCCTCGTGATAGCGGCGCAGCAGGGCCGGGACGTCGTTGGGCATCAGCCAGATCTTGCCGTGGATGTGGCGGGTTTCGCCGGCGGGAATGCCGCCCAACCGAAAGTCGGCGTGCAGGCAGCGGATGACGCCTTGGAACAGTTCCTGCCAGGGTTCCCATGCCGTGGCGAAGAGCCAGCGTTCGTCCGCGCTGAACGCGCCGATCAAGCCCGGTTCCGGCCGCAAAGGGCTCAACGGCCGGGGATTGACGTCGCTCAGCGGCACGCCCGGCCCGGCCCAGACCTGCCCCGGCGTGTACCGGGCCTGTCGCGTCCAGGGCCGCACCTCCGACAACCGCACCAGCCGGCCGTTCAGAAAGATGAAGCACTTGGGCAGGTAGTCCTCGAGGTCGGGACCGCCGGAGTCGAAACCGGTGAA
>RFJD01000072.1 GCA_003695015.1 Verrucomicrobiota bacterium
AACTGGTGGCAGTCCACACAGTAAAACGGTTCCCCGCGGATGTACTCGCGGCCCCGGGCGATCAACTCCCGGTCGCGGGCATCGGCTTCCTGTTGGGCGGGAAGGCCCGCCTCCGCCGAAAGGGCGGCGATGGCGGCCGGCAGTTTGGCGCGGTCCTCCTCCTCCAACCGGGCCAGGTCCCGCCGGACGAACCGGACCATCTTGCCGTCGGCGTGACTGGTCCCGCCGAAGTAGTGCGGGCTGGTGATCCGCTTGGGGTCGAGCAGGCCGGTCAACCATTCGCGGGAGGCGAAGCCGGCGAGGTCGGAGGCGCTGGGCGGCTCGGCCGGCGTGTTCCCCAAACCGTCGTGGCCGTCGTAACGGTGGCAGGAGGCGCAATGCTGGTTGAACAACCGCGGCCCCATCAACCACGGATCCTCCCGCACCATGGCCAGGGCGCCCTCGGGCGGGATGCCGGCGGGAGAGGAAGCGAGTTCGCGGGCGCGTTGGGCCTCGAGCCGGGCCCGTTGGATCGCGGCCTGATGGGCCGGGTCGTGGCGGTCGATCCAAGCCGCCCAAACGCCGAGCGCCACCGCCCCGAACCCCGCCACGCAGATGAACGCCGAATTGAAGGCCGCCCCGGCGCGGGACCGCCCGGTCCACGGCATGATGGCCACCAGCAGGAACAGCAATCCAGGAATGACCATGGCGCCGATGAACTCCGCCTCCCCCGGAAAGAACTTCAGCAACTGGAACAGCCAAAGCATGAACCACTCCGGACGGGCGGCCGGATAGAGCTCGGAGGGATCGGCCGGGGCCATCAACTCGACCCCGGCCGGTTCGCCCCGCAGCAAAGGCGCCGCCACCGCGACCAGGATGCCGGCCATGACCAGCAGGCAGACCAAGGCATCCCGCCAGGCTTGATGAGGCCAATACGGAAGGGCCTTGGCCGGTTCCTCCGCCGGCAGCGACCGTCGAAACCGATGGGTCAGGACGAAGTACGCCCCCATCAGCACCGCCATGACCGCGGGGAACCACACGGTGTGAAACGCCGCCATGCGGGTGAGGCTCAGGTGGCTGAACTCCGGCCCGCCCAAGGCCAGCCGTTGCAGCCACAGTCCGATCCCCGGCGCCAGCCCGATCAGGTTCAGCGGCACCCGCGCGGCCCAGTAGCCCTTCTGGTCGAAGGGCAGCACCCAGCCGGTGACCGACATCTTGATCGACAGGCCGACCATCGCCAGCAGCAACCAGAACACCACCTCCCGCGGCGCCCGATACAACCGGTGCAGGATCATCTGCGCCAGGTGCAGGACCAAGGCGACCACGAAAGCCTGGGCCGCGATCGCATGAATGCCCCGCAACCACCGGCCCCAGCGGGTCTGCTCCTGGAGGTAATGCACGCTCTCCCAGGCCGTCTGCATGCTGGGGCTGTAATGGGTCAGGAGGAAAAAACCGGTGACGACCTGCACCGCGAACAAGAACACCACCAAGGCGACCCACGTGTAACGCCAGCGCGGCCCGCCCGGAATGCCCTCGAAGAAAAACCATCGCAAGGGCCCCGCCAGACCCGTGCGATCCCCCAGCCAGCCCATCAGCCGTTTCATGCTTCGATCCGCTCCTTGCGGCCGGTCAGGAACCGCCGGTACCGCACCCAGACCTCGCCTTCGCCCCGCACCTCGACCTCGAGCGGGTCCAGACCCCGCGGCGCCGGGCTGGCCGGATCCCGGATCGAGCCGTCGAGCCCGAAGGTGCTGTTGTGGCAGGGACAGAGGTAACCCTTGCGCTCGGCCGAATAGGTGACGAGACAGCCCGCGTGGGGGCAGATCACGTTGAAGGCTTCGATCTCCCAGCCGCCGGTGCGTCGCAGGTAAACCGCGCCGATCGGCACGGCCCGCTGGCGGTTCCACGCGTTTTGGCGGTCGGCGATCACCGCGAATTTGCGCGGAACCCCGTCGGCGGGCAGCGCGGTCAACGTGGTCACCCGCACCCAGCCCGCGCCGGTTGCCTGACGCCGGGCGGTTTCCAGGAAGGCGGCCAACCCCACACCCACCGGAGGCGCCACCGCCCCGGCCGCCAACGCAAGGGCGGCCGTGCTCTGGAGAAAACGGCGGCGTGGTTGGCCCGAAGATGGGCTCACGTCGTGCATCAGCCTGACTTTGCCGGGAACCGGCCGGAGCGGCAACCCCGGAAACGCCAGCCGGGGGGCGCTGTGGAAGTCCGGGAAACCTGTCGCGAGCTCAGGTCGTGGGCGGCCCGTGCCCGCGGGCTATTTCTTGAGACCGGCCGCCTCGAGGTCGGCCTCGAACTTCGGCTCCATCCGCGCCAGCCAGGAGAGCTGGGCCGGATAAAGGTAGGATCGATCCACCTTCTTGAGGCTGTCCCAAGCCACTTCCAGCCGGCCGACCAGCCAATTGGCCTCGAACTTGGCGATGTAGTACTGGGCCTGCTCGGGCGGTTCGAGCCGGGCGGGATCGACATGGGTCAGCGCCATCACCGCGTCCTCGCCGCGGTTGTTCATCGAGCAGGCGATGCTGTGGTTGATCCACAGCTCCGGCACGTTGGGGTAGCGGGAAAGCAACTGCAGCGACAGCGCAATGGCCTCCTCGGGACGCTCCCGGACGATCATCAACGCCGCGGCGTAGTTGTTGATCGCCACCGGATCGTCCGGCTTGAGTTCGTACATCCGTTTCGCCGGCGCCAGCAGGTAGCGATCCTCGCGCAACTGCGAGGCGCATTTGATGAGCTGGAGGAGGTAATCGGGGTCGTCGCCCAGCTTGTCCTGCAGGGAGAGCAGAATGGGCTCGGCCCACTTGGCGGCGCCGCCCAGACCGAGCAGGTGTTTGGCGACCTGGAGCCCAAGGGCCGCATCGCGGAAGCCGACCTTGGCGGCTTGGGCGAAGGCCTGGCCGGCCGCCTCCTGGTTGCCGCGGTACCATTCGGCGATGCCCTCCAAGTAGTAGCTGTAGCCGCCGAGAACATCCATGGCCGCGGGTTGGATCCGAATGGTCAGGGCCAGCGAGGTGAGCTCTTCGAGCGGGTCGCGGGTGGCCACGGCGGTCTGGGTGTCCCAGTTGGGATCGGGGATGATGCCGGCTTGGCGCATGAGGACGTCGCCGCGGAGAACCAGACTCTCGGCCAGCCAGCCGATGTTGCGGGAGTAACCCCGGAGCAGTTCGTTGGCCTGATCGAGCATCCCCAGCAGGGTGTAGGTGCGGGCCAACTGGTAGGCGTCCCAGGCGCTGGCAGGGACCAAGTTGGAACGCTTCGCCAGGTCGATCGCCTCCGGCCGGCGACCTTCGGTGGCCAACAGCCGCCAGTAGGAGGTGTGGTGGCGCACGGTGTCTTTGCCGACCTCCTGGAGCTTGGCCAGGAGGGTGCGGCAGGCGGTCGTGTCCCGGTGCGCCAGATGGACGATGTACTCGAGGTCGTAGGCGACACTTTCAGTGGCCAGGTCTTGCTGGGCCTTGCGCAATGCAGCCAGGGCTTGGGCGCGACGGTCCGGGTCAGGGTCCCATCCGGCCAGCCAAGCCAGCGCCACGAGCCGGAATTCGCGTTCCACCGGGTCGTCCGGATCCTTGGGCGCGACATCGAGGGCGTCGTTGATGCGCTGCTGCCACTCGGGGGTCTGGGTGGCGAGGGCGAAGTCCCGAACCAACCCGGCCTCGAACAGGGCGATCCGCCGCATGAGCTCGATGCGTTCCGGGGCGGGCTTGCTCGCCAGGTCCAGCACCACGAGGGCGCGTTCACTCAGGCCGGAGCGGATCCACGTCCAGGCGATCAACGGGATGTCCACGCGGTTGGTGTTCTCCATGCGCAGGAGCCAACTGGCGCCTTGCAGGGCCATGTTGACGTGTTCCTGGGGATGCTCGGTTTTGGCGATGGCGTCGAGCATGCCGCGCAGGGCGTCGGCACTGCCGGGATCGTTGGCCCACGCGGCCCGCCAGGCCCGCACGGCGGCCTCCGGCTGGTTGTTGCGCAGGTGCGCCAAGGCCTGGCGCTTGAGGTTCCAGGACTGGATCCGGTCCAGGAGGCTGATCTTGACCTGCGGCCGGAAGCCTTCGGGCGTGGCGATCCAGACCTTGGGCAGCAGCAACGCCAAAGCGATCACCGCAAGGAGGAACAAAATGACCGTCCAGCGGAAGCCGCGGTGAAGGACCAAGAGGCGCAGCAGCGGCCAATCGATCAGCTTGTCCGCCAGCGGCGAGCTGTCGTCCTTGGCGAGCGAGTCCTGCTCTTTGCGGTTTTTCTTGAAGAGTGCCATGGGCGCTTTGGTTAACGGTGATCGAGCTTAACGGCGTGCCGATGGAGGTGACAAGCGCCGGCTGGGGTCACTGCAGTCGGAGGTCCGGCCCGAAAACCAGCTCGGTGCCGGGCAAGGTGGGGTGTTCCCGGACCAGATCGCCGTAGCGGAGGCGGCAGCGATGGCCCAGGAGGGATCGGACGCGGACCTGTTCGAGCCGGCCGCCGCTCCAGCGCAGGTCCACCTCGAAACCGCCACGGGCGCGCAGACCGCGGACACGGCCCTCCGGCCAGGCCGTCGGGAGGGCGGGCAGCAGGTGCAATTCGTCGTTTTGGCTCTGCAAGAGCATCTCCGCGATGCCGGCGCAGCCGCCGAAGTTGCCGTCGATCTGGAAGGGCGGATGAGTGTCGAACAGGTTCGGCAGGGTGGATTTGGCCAGCAACTCCTGGAGCATTTTCCAAGCGTGGTCCCCGTCCAGCAACCGGGCCCAGAAATTGACCTTCCACGCCTTGCTCCAACCGGTGCCGCCGTCGCCGCGAAAGATCAGGGATTGCCGGGCGGCGGCGAACAACTCGGGGGTGTCGGGCCGGATTTCGTGGCCGGGGTGCAGCCCCCAGAGATGGGAGACGTGGCGATGGTGGTTGTTGGGATTGTCCTTGTCCTCGAGCCATTCCTGAAGCTGGCCCAAGCGGCCGATCTGGTTGGGCGCAATCCGGGCCCGCATCCGGCGAAGCCGGTCGGCGAAGTCCGCATCCACGCCGAGGATGTCCGCCGCCTGGGCGGTGGCGTCGAACAGGGCGCGGATGATCTGATGGTCCATCGTGGGGCCGGCGACCAAACCGCCGTTCTCCGGCGAGTTGGACGGGGTGCTGATGAGCCAGCCGGTGCGGGGGTCCTCGACCAGGAAATCCACGAAGAACAGGGCCGCCCCTTTCATGAGCGGGTAGGCGGTCTGCTCCAAGAACCGTCGGTCGCCGGTGAAACGGTAATGCTCCCACAGGTGCGTGCACAGCCAGGCGCCGCCGGTGACCCAGATGCCGTGGTTGCTGGCGTTGATCGGCGCCGCGCCGCGCCAGAGGTCGGTGTTGTGGTGCAGCACCCAACCGCGGGCGCCGTAGTGTTCCCGGGCCACCTCACTGCCGGTTTCGGCCACATCGGCGATCAGGTCGAACAACGGCTCGTGGCACTCGGACAGGTTGGCGACCTCGGCCGGCCAGTAGTTCATCTCCGTGTTGATGTTGACGGTCCACTTGCTTTCCCAAGGCGGGCGGAGGCTTTCGTTCCAGATGCCTTGGAGGTTGGCCGGCTGGCAACCGGGCCGGCTGCTGGCGATGAGCAGGTAGCGTCCGTATTGGAAGTAGAGCGCCGCCAAGTGCGGGTCGGGCCGTTCCCCCACCTTGGCGACCCGGACGTCGGTGGGATCCTCGGCGGCCTCGGTGCGGCCCAGGTCGATGTCCACCCGGCCGAACAGGGCCCGGTGGTCGGCTTGGTGGCGGGCGAGCAGTTCATCGGCCGACCAACGGGCAGCGGCGTCCAAGACCCGCGCGCAACGGGCGGCGGGATCGGCGCTCACATCGCGGTAATTGACGAAACTGGTCGCCGCGGCCAGCAACAGGGTGACCTCGTCGGCGTGCCGGATTTGCAGGCTGTCGCCTTCGGCGGAAACCGCGCCGCCCCGGCACCGGACCTGCAACCGCGCCTCGAAGCGCATGACCGACGGATAAACACCCAAGCCGCGGCCGAGATCGAAGTCGTTGACCTGCCCGCGCAGACGCAGCTCCCCCGCGGGATCCGCCTCGATCTCATGCCGCTGATGCGGCGTGGTGAACCGGAGGTTCACATCGATGCTGCCGGGGTGATCGGCTTGGAGGCGCACCACCAACACGTTGTCCGGGTGGCTGCTGAAGACCTCCCGCCGGTAGGTCACCTCCCCCACGCGGAACGTGGTCCACGCCACCGCCCCATCCAGGTCCAAACCCCGTTCATAGGATTCGGCTTGGACCTCGGCCGGCCATTCCAGCCACAGATCGCCGAACGGCTGGTAGGCAAACTGCCGCAACGGGACGCTCATGAACTCCCGGGCGGCCAGTTGTTCGGCCTCGCGTTGCCTGCCCTCGGCCAGGAGCTGCCGGATGCGGGGCAGGAACCGCACGGCGCCCTTGTGGGCGTAGCTGCGGGGTTCGCCGGCCCAGAGGGTGTCTTCGTTGAACTGGATGCGCTCCCGGGCCACGCCGCCGAAGACCATCGCCCCCAGCCGCCCGTTGCCGACCGGCAGGGCTTCAACCCATTTGGCAGCCGGCTGGCGGTACCACAACAACCAGGGCGAATCGGGCCGGGCCGCAAGGTCGGAGGCGCAGAGTCCGGGAAGGGCGGCGACCGAAGCCAGGACCAACGGCAGGGTCCGGCGCGTGAGGTGCTTGGCGAAACGAGGTGGCATGGCGGCAGGCGGTATGGGTGAGGAGGCGCCTCAGGCGATCTGGAGACGCGGATCGTTGGCGAGCATCTCGTCCAAAACCGGCCACTCGACGCCGCTGGTGGCGCGCAGGGTGTTGAGGTAAACGGACACCTTTTCGGGGGCGTGTTTGGCCAGCAGATTCTCCACGGCCTGCTTGAGCTTGACCTCGTCGATTTCGGCCGGGAACTCCTCGACGATGCCGTCCTCGTGCTCGATGCCCAAATCGTTGAGGAAATCGATGAGCATGCCCTTCTCGGCCTTGAGGAGCCATTCCCGCAACAGCGCCGCGGCGGCCTCCTCCATCCGCGGCCGGCTGAGCACGTTGATCATCTCGGCGTGACGCTGGACGCGGGGTTTGCGTTGAAGGAAGACGGGCCGGACGCGCAAGGCCTCGGCCACGGCGGCCAGGATGGCTTTGTACGCCTCTTTTTGCTCAGTGAACAGGTACTGGATGATCTCCTGCGCCAGTTGGGCAGGCATGAAGCCGATCAGTTCGTGGCACTTCAGCATGGTGACGACGGTTCGCGGATGATCCCGACGCTGTTTTTCCGATCGCGCGGGCCGGCCCCCGGACTGCCGGCGGGCCGAACCCTCCCTCAGAAAGCCCCTTCCCGTACCGGCCGGCGCGGTTTTGGGCAAGGTTTTTCGACCGGAGACCTCCGCCCGCTCCCTCGTTCGAGAGGCGCCGTTGCCGCCCCAAGCCGACGACTTTCAAGCAAACCCGCGCCAGCCGCCGGCCCGGCGAGGGGCAATGGCGTCAGAACTCGACCGTGCGGCACCTCTCGTCGAAACGGGCGATGACGGCTGCCAGATCCTCCGGTCGATAGCGGGCCGGCTCGCCGGTCAGGTACTTGGCGAGGTAATCGGCGTTCATGGCCTTGACTTCGTAGTTGCCGAGAGATCGGACATACCACCCCGGCAGGACGATCACCGGCTGGATGCGCAGGTCCTGACGGGTGGTCTCCCGCAGCAGCCGCTGCACCCATTTGGCGTTTCGCTGCACTTGGGGCACCGCCCCGGCATCCGTGCCCCAAGGGTAAATCAAGCAACGCCCGTCGAACCGAACCTCGTA
>RFJD01000401.1 GCA_003695015.1 Verrucomicrobiota bacterium
GATGAGGCAGGCGTTGGGCTGGGTTTGAAGGGCGCACTCGAGGGCGATGTGCGAGGCGCTCCGGCCCATCAGCTTGATGAAGTGGTAGTACTTGCGGGCGGAGTTGGCGTCCCGGGCGATGTTGCCGATCAGCTCCGCGTAAACCTTGGTGGCCGTGTCGAAGCCGAAGCTGCACTCGATGTGGGCGTTCTTCAGATCGCCGTCGATAGTCTTCGGGCAGCCGATGACGTTGATGCCGGCATCGATCGAGCGATAGTACTCGGCCAGCACACAGGCGTTGGTGTTCGAGTCGTCGCCGCCGATGATCACCAGCGAGTTGATGCCCAAGGAGTGGCAATGCCTGAGCCCCTTGTCGAACTGCTCCTTCTGTTCGAGCTTCGTCCGGCCCGAACCGATGATGTCGAAGCCGCCGGTGTTCCGGTAAGCCTCGAGCAACTCGGCGGTGATCTCGATGTATTTGCCGTCCACCAAACCGGAGGGCCCGCCGAGGAACCCGTACAGGCGGTTGGCGGGGTTGAGGGCCTTGAGACCGTCGAACAGGCCGGCGATGACGTTGTGACCGCCGGGCGCCTGGCCGCCGGAGAGGATCACGCCGGCGGTGATGACCGGTGTCTCGCCCTGGCCGGGCTCGAAGGTCACCACCGGCAGGCCGTAGGTGTGGGGGAACAGCTCCCGCAGCCGCTCGCGGTCGATGGTCGGTTCCATGACCTCGCCCTCGCGGGCCCGGGCGGCGGCGCCTTGGGCGAACACCGCCGGGAGCTTCGGTTGATAGGCGCTGCGTGCCTTTTGCAGGACGGAGACTTGTTGCGTCATTTTCAAACGAACTTTTTCTTGGTCGTGCGTTGATGCAGGGCGCCTGATGCGTGGATTGCGGGGCGCTGCCTGCCTCCAAGGACGGCCCGCTTCCCGGCCGCCCGCCCCTCCATGGCAAAGAGCGGGCTCCATGTCGAGCCGAATGCGCGTCCCGACGGCATTCGGGGTAGAGGCAGGGTCCACCGCGCCGTGGAAGCCGGGAAAGCGTTCCGGCGGGCTTCAGGCGGACCAGAGGGGCAACGGCGCGTGCCGGGCGCCAAGGATTTCCCGGGATGGCAACCCAAGCCAGGGGCCGAGGACCGCGGCGTACAGGGCACGGAAATCCGCCGTGGCCTTGAGGCCGCCCTGGTCGAGGTCGGTCAGGCTCGGATGTTCGCCGCGCAAGCCCGGCCGGACGCCGCCGCCCAACAGGAAAACCGGCCCGGCCAAGCCGTGGTCGGTCCCGTGGCGTCCGTTCTCCTTCACCGTCCGGCCGAACTCGGAGTAGGTCATCAGCAACACCCGATCCAGCAGGCCGTCCCGCCGGAGATCGCGGGCGAACGCTTCCAACGCCCGCGCGAGTTGGTCGAGCAGGGCGTCATGGTTGCCGGCCTGGTTGGCGTGGTTGTCGAATCCGCCGATGCCGCCGCCGCCGAGTTCGACGACGAAGATGCGCGCGCCCAAGTCGGCCCGGATGAGGTCGGCCACGGTCCGCAACTCGGCGGCCAAGGCGAAGTCCGGGTAACCGTCCTGACCGGGGCGGCGCTCGCGGCTCATGGCCCGCAGGCGGCGGCTGTCGGCCTCGGCGCGGGCGGCCACGGCCCGGATGTGGCGGGCCAAGGGATGGTCGGTCTCCGCAACGACCGGGATGTCGGCGGCCGGCCCATCCGGAGTGGCGTCCCGGTTGAACGGTTCGGCCCATGCCGGCACGAGCGCGCGGGCGGCGTTGAGGACAAACGGCGTGGGGATGCGACCGACGAAAGCCGCCGGCGTCAGGAGAGGCGCGCGGGTCAGGAGCCGGTCGGCAGCCCGTCCGAGCCATCCGGTGAAGTGAGTCTCGGGATGGGGATCGGCCACGTGCCAGGCGCGCATGGCGGCGGCGTGATCGCGGCTTTGGCCGGGCGCGCCGACACCCTGCCACACGGCCAGCAGCCCCTCGTCGAAAAGCCGGGCCAAGGGACGAAGCCGGGGATGCCAGCCCAGCCGGTCGTCGATGGGCAGGACCTGCTTGCGGGAGCGGCGCAGGGTCGGACGGGCCCGGGCGTAGGCGTCGTCGGCAAACGGCACGAGGCAGTTGAGTCCGTCATTGCCACCGCTGAGTTGCAGGGCGACCAAGATGGTGTCGCCGCGCGGATCGAGCGCGGGATGAGCGGCCGCTTGGGCGAGCAACCGCGGGGTAACGGGCGCCATGCTCCAGAGCGCCGAGGCGCCCAGGGAACAGCGGAGGAATTCGCGTCGATTCATGGCAGGAGTCGCCGGGGGTTCAGGCCAGTTGATGGACGGGGTCGCGGACCAACCGTCGGACCAAGTCGGGGAGCGGAACTTCCTTCAAGCGCGGCGGCATGGGGCCGGGCGCGGGGGCCAGCAGGGCGAAGAGTTGGTCGGCGTCGCGGGGCGCAGCCGGTTCGCCGTTGGCCAGCCGGCGGGCGGGATCGAGTCGGCCCTTGTACCGGCCGTCGGGCGCCAGCAGGGCCTCGATCAGTTCCCGGCGCAGCGGCCAGATCTGGTTGGTGATCCAGTCGGTCCCGGCGGGCCAACCCCGCGGGGTGGGCGGCGCGGCGAGGTTTTGTCCCAACCGCCCCAAGTCCCCGGCGAGGGGTTCGGTGGGAATCAACCCGCCCAGCGCGCGAACGAGGCCGATGGCGAGTTCGACCGGGCTTTTCACGCGGCGGCCGATGGCCTGCGGCGAGAGGAAGAGGCGGGAGCGGAAGATCAGGTCGAGCGCGTCGGGCAGGCGGCCCTCCGGGCCCAGGCGTTCTGCGAGCGGGGCCAGCCATTCGGCGGGTGGATCGGGTTCCTCGGCCACGAAGGTCCGGTACAAGGCCCGGGCCAGCCGGAGGCGGGTTTCGGGACGCCTGGTTGCCAGGCGGGCGAGATCGTCGCGGTTCCATGGGCCGGTTTGGCCCCAAAGCGTCTTGGGGCGGAGGTCGAACTCCCGGTCGATGAATCGCAGCCGGTTGCGGATGACGAACCAGCCGGTCAACGCGCGGGCCGCTTCACCCACGGTGGCGTCGTCGGCCCGGTCCGGTCCGAACAGCCAATCCTCCAACAGCACCCGGGCCAGTAGCGTGTTCGGCCGGGCGCGGCGGTTCGCGCCCTGGCCGAACGCCAGATGGGTGGCCGGATCGTCCAAGACAAGGCGCACGAGGTCGGCGAGGGACCCGCGGGA
>RFJD01000402.1 GCA_003695015.1 Verrucomicrobiota bacterium
ACCCCGAAGTGGTCCTGCTCCGGCCCGCGATTGATCCGCGCGAACGACTTGCCCTGGAGCTCCGGCGGGGTGAATTCCGGTCTTCCCACGCGGCAGCGATACAGCACGCCCGTCTCCGCGTCCCATACCTGGAACGAGTCGGTGTCCACCAGCGTCACCAAGGCCCGCTCCGAGACCAGGATGTTCGACTCGTTCAGGTCCCCCACCACGTAACCCCGCTCATGCAGGGCGCGAATGGCGATGACCAGGTTCCGGGCCGTGCGGTGGAGGTAAAACCAGTTGAACAAGGGGCACACCTGCAGCCGGGTGCGCGGGTTGAAGAAGTCGATGATCGGCCGCATGCCCTCGACCCGGGGCATCACGAAGCCGCGCACCCGGCCGGCCGGGCCGTCCGCCAGCAACCGGTCCAGTGGCCAGGCGATGGCCACGTGCCCCTGCCCGGCCATCGGGTCCACCGGCGGATTGCGGATCATGGCCGCAACCTTGCGGGCCCGTTCCTCGGTGGGTTTGTGCCACAGCTTGGCTACGCGGGGCGGTTCACCCGGCAACCGGTAGATCCGGGCCTCGCCGCCGCTGCCGAGTTGATCCGCCGGCTGCGGTTCCCACCACACGCCGCTCTGTTCGAACCGCAGGCGCACGACGCCCCGCAGCCTGCCGGCAAGCCGCCCTTCGCGCAAGCCGTCCGCGGAATGCCTTGTGTCCCCTCACCCGGCCCGGCAGCATCCCCGCCGGGCAACGCGATGGAAACGAATCCCGTCCAACTCCACTGCCTCGGCGTGGGTCCCGGCTGGCCGTGCCCGGACCGCAACGGCTCCGCCTACCTTTACCAAGCCGGCGGCCTCCGGCTGCTTTGCGATTGCGCCGAAGGCGCCAGCCGCGCGCTCAAGGCATCGGGCGTGGGACTCGAAGCCATCGACCGCATCCTGCTCACCCACCTGCACTTCGATCACGTCGGCGGGTTGTTTTTCTACCTGCAGGGCTGCTGGGTCGAACGCCGCCGGGACCCGCTCACGATCCACCTGCCGGCCCACGGCCTGCCCGCCGTCCGCGAAATGCTCCGACAGGGCTTCATCCTCGACGAGCTGTTCCCCTTCGAGTTGCGCTGGGAACCGTGGGAACCGGGGCGGACCGTGGATTGCGAGGGCGTTCAAGTAACGCCCGTTCCCACCACCCACTTGGACGGCCTCAAGCAACGCCATCCCACCGCCATGCCGGCCGGGGCCGTGGCCTACGCCTTCGAGTTCCGGGCAGCTGGCAAGCGCTGGATCCACAGCGGCGACGTGGGATCTCCTGCCGATCTGGCGCCCCTGTTGGAGGAACCCGCCGACCTCCTTCTCTGCGAGGTCGCCCACATCGAACCGCCAAGCCTCTTTCGCTTTCTGGCCGGCCGGCCGGTCCGCCGCCTTGTGATGACCCACCTGCCGGTCGGGCTCTGGGACGAACGCGACCGCCTCCTGGCCGAGGCCCGGGCCCGGTTGCCCGAGATCCAGGTCGAACTCGCCACCGAGGGAAGCCGCTTCGAATTCTAAGTCGCAACCCACGCGGAAGGCCGGCCCATCGGGCCGCCGGCATCCCTGTCGGCCGGACCGCCGGCATCCCTGCCGGCCTTGGGATTGCCGGGATAGAGGCGCCACCCGGGCCGAAGCCCGCCTGGTCGGACCGTTGGCATCCGTGCCGGCCCTCCGGTTGGGACGTTGCTTCCCCCTGGCAGCCGGCCGCCCCCTTCCAGCGCGCCGCCACCGAAGGCCGGGGGGATGGCCACCCGCCGATCCTCAGCCGCCTCCTCACCTCAGCGGCCATCCCGGACGCCCCGCCCCCTGCCTCCGTGGGCGGGAAAAACCACCGCCGCCAAGAGCCGGAGGCGAAAAAAAATTTCCGGCCGGGGATGGAGAGACGGGATTGGGCGGGAGGGAACAATCCCGGGAAGTCCCGGTCGGCCAAGAAGCTGGATCGGTTGTTCACACGATATCCACAACCCCTTGCCCCGCAGGCATTTAAGCGATTTTTTCCGTTGACTTCCCCCAGCCTCGCGCTATGCTGTGGGCAGTTCCTTGAAAGAACGAGGAAGTTTCTCTGGAGACTTCCCAGGATGATCCCAGGTGACTGGGGAAAGGTCGGGCAGGCTGGTTGGCCCGGCCCCTGCGACCGGGAGCCCCGCGATGGGCGTGGTCGAGAAGGATCGAGGCCTTTGTCTCCTTTCTCCTCGCTCCGTTCCGTCCAGGAACCCCTCCGGAAGACCCGGCAGCAGGCAGGATTCACCGGTTCCGCCGGGCGGATCGCGCCGTCCGGTCAACGCGAGAGCAGGAACCCGGCGGTTAGGAGCGCAAAGAAGCCGCTCCGAGCCGAGTCAAGTAACCCGGGGAGGCTTCGGCCCCGGGCGAATCATGGTCACCCATGCGGTGCATGGCTGCCACCATGCAGACCAGCCGCAGGCCGATGGACCGTTGCGGGGCTGAAAAGCACAACAACCCGCCGGCCAATGCGCCACAGGCGCCCAAAGCCGCCATCGGCTGCGCAGGGAAAAGCGGGGTTCGAGGCAGGAACCCGACAGCCTCCCGCCGCACCGGCGACACGGCAAACCGCGCCGCCGGTCTGTGAGCCAAGGGCAGCCTGAGAGGTAAGAGGCGAGACCCGTGTCCCCGCGTCAACGCACCGTCTTCGGACGGCGGCCGCCGCGGGGATCAGGGCGGAGAAACGGAGGCAGACTCACAGACGTTTCTCCGCCGGGTCGGAAGGAGCCGGGAGCGCGCCTCCCGACCAGCCGGCCCAGAAGCCTCACTCGACAATCCGGCCGCCGCAAGGCGCCGGACGGCCCTGCCACGAGGCCGAAAACTCCGCATGCCACGGAGAATGGCGTCGGGAAGCTGGCAGCCTTGCAAAAGGCGCCCAATCGCCAGCACCGGGGAAAGAGAGTGTGGCGAGCTCCCACTCCCCTCCCTCGGGCCCCTGTCCGGCGGGCCACCGGACAGGGGCCTTTCTCTTTTCTGCGCACCTCCCTTCCCCTCCCCACCGCCAAAAGCCGGTTGCGTCCGGGCCGGATTCCGTTACCTTGCGGCCCGATTTCGGCTTATGCAGAACATCATCAAGAACATCCTCGGAACCACCCTCATCGCCGGCCTGGCCGGCGCCGTCCTCTTGGCGGACGAAGCCAAGATCGACCTCTCGAAGATCCCGCCCCCCGTCAAGAAACAGGGCGTCACCTACGCCAAGGACATCCGCCCCATCGTCGAAAAGACCTGCGTCAAGTGCCACGGCCCGGAAAAGCAAAAGGGGCGCCTGCGGCTCGACAGCCTCGAGTGGATCCTCAAAGGCGCCCGCGGCGAGCCGATCCTCGTCAAGGGCAACAGCGCCAAAAGCAAGATCATCCACGCCATTTCACGGCTCGATCCCGACGAAGCCATGCCCCCGGAAGGCAAGGGCGATCCGCTGACCAAGGAGCAGATCGGCCTGTTCCGCGCCTGGATCGACCAGGGCGCCAAGTAGGCGGGACCGCAGCCTTTCCATCCCCCATCAAACACCGACGGCCGGGCTGTTCGACCCGGCCGTTTTTCGTGCTCCCGAACCGCCGCCCCGCGGGGGCCCGCGCCTCACGCGCCGCCGGATTCGGGGCCCGGCTCCCAACCCTCGAGCCGGATGACCTGCCCCGCAGCCGCCGAGGCATAGGCCGCCTCGACCAGCCGGACCGATCGCAGGTAATCGTCGATCGTGCTCTCGCAGTCCCGGCCGGCCAGCATGCAATCGGTGAAGTGCCGCTGCAGGGCGTACACACAATCCCCGGCAAAGCCCTTCCGCGACGGCCGGTAATCGACCACCTCCGCCGGCCGGCCCAGCGGCTTGAACTTCAGCGTCCCGTCCCAGTCCAGCTCCAGATGGCCCTCGCTCCCGTCCAACCGCACCCGCCCGAAGGTGTACCGCGGATCCTCCGCCTCGCTCTCGTTGTACCGGTTGGCATCGAGCAACGCCGTCCGCGCCCCGGGAAAACCGCACACCAGCACGGCGCTGTCCTCGCCCTTGATCACCGGATTGCGGCGGGCGATCCGGGCGTAGATCGAATCCGGTTCGCCCAACAAGAAGCGGAAGGTGTCCAGAAAATGCACGCCGGTTTCGAAGATGAACAACCGCGGGTACTCGCGGAAGAACGGCTGCCGGGCCAGATAGGCGTCCGGCCCCCAGCCATCACCCAGCCGGGTCTGGACGGCAATCTGGAACGGCTCGCCCAACCGGCCGGAATCCAGCCAGCGTTTCATCTCCCGGTACCACGGTTGCCAGCGCCAGTTCTCGTGGACCATGAACCGCCCCCGGGCGGAGCGGACCACCGCGGCCAACTCCAACGTCTCGGCGTAAGTGGGCGCCAACGGCTTCTGGCAGATGATCGTCACCGGATGCCGGGCGGCGATGCGGCACAACTCCAGATGGGTCGAAGGCGGCGTGATGATGTCCACGAAATCCGGCTCTTCCCGCTCGAGCATCTCCTCGAATTGGTCGTAGCCGTAAACGCGCGGAATGCCGAACTCGGCGGCCATGGCCTTGGCCTTGTCCACCGACCGGTTGCAAATGGCCGTGATCTCGACCTCCGGAATCCGGTTCCACGCCTCGTACTGATACCGGCTGAAATAGCCGGCGCCGGCACAGACACCTCGCAATCGGCTCTTCATCGCACCTCCGACAAACCCGTTCTGCTCAACCGGCCAGTTCCCGCATCACCCGCGCCATTTCCAACGCCGTTTGCGCCGCCTCCCGACCGCGGTTGTGCTCCGGGTCCAGACACCGCTTCCTCGCCTGCTCCCGGTTTTCCAGCAACAA
>RFJD01000403.1 GCA_003695015.1 Verrucomicrobiota bacterium
CAGGGCGGCGGGGCGGGTTCGTCCGGGACGGGTTCCTCGATCACGCCGCAGTCGCCCGAGCAACGGTTCCGCATGATGTTGCCGTGCAGCTCGATGACCTCCCGCGAGCCGCTGCGCTGGTGGAGGCCGTCCACGTTCTGGGTGATGACACACAGCCGCGGGAGGCGTTCCTGGAGGACCACCAACGCCCGGTGGCCGGCGTGGGGTTGGGCGCGAGCGACCAGTCGCCGGCGCCAGGCATACCACTCCCAGACCCGGCGCGGATGGGCGGCGAAAGCCTCCGGGGTGGCCAGTTCCTCCGGCCGGAACCGCGCCCAAAGACCGGTCTGCGCGTCGCGGAAGGTGGGCACGCCGCTCTCGGCCGAAAAACCGGCGCCGGTGAGCACGGCGGCCGACCGGGCCCGGCGGAGGGTTTCGAGGAGCTGCGGATCGAAGCGGGGTTCGGCGGCTTCCATGGCAGGGTGGCGGGGGGTTCGAGGTCACGAAGCGGGCGCGGCTCGGGGCGAGGGTCGGAGCTGGCGCAAAGCCGCTTCCGCGGCTTGGCGAACGGCGGGGTCCGGGTCCGTGCGGGCGAGCGTTTCCAAGCGCGGGGCCGCCTCCGCCGCCACGGTTCCCAAGGCCGCCAACGCCAGCGCGGCATCGCGTCGGAGGGCCGGGTCGGGCGAATCGAGAAGATCGACCAGAGGCCCGACGGCCCGACGGCCGGCCAGGCCCAAGCCGCTGAGCCCGTCGATGGCGGCCTGGCGAACGGCGGGGTCCGGATCGCCGACCCCCTTCGCGAAGGCCAACGCCCGGCGGATGCCATTGGTGGGGAGGCCGGCGAGGGCCCGCAGGGCCAGGGCGCGGATCGAGGCTTCCTGTTCCGACCAAGCTTCCGCCCAACGGGCCAGAAACCGCGGGTCCCGCTCCAGCGCGGCCTTGAGCATGGGCAGCAGTTTTTTCCGGCGAACCTCCCGCAGCGTGGCGAGCGCCTGAAAAGCCGGTTCCACGGCGTCGGGGCCCATCCCACCCAGGAGACGACCGTACGCGACGAGAAAATCGGTCCGTCCTTCGCGATCGGCCTGGCGGAAGAGTCGCGGCACGACGCTGTCGGGGTCGAGCCCGGCCGGGTCGATGGCGCCGACGGCTTGGATGCGGAGCGTGTCGGGCAGGTCCGGGAGGCAGGCCAGGATGCGGCGTGCGCCTTCGGGTCCGAGCCGGTTGAGGGCTTGGACGGCGGCGGGTCCGAGGCGGTCGTCGCCCGAGCGCGCGGCGTCGGTGAGGGCCTGCAGCACCTCCGGCGTGGCCCGGCCCATGATTCCGAGGGCCAGGGCGGCGCCGGTCTGGTCGATGCGCGTGAATTCGGGGCGCAATCGCCGGTACCAAGCGGCCCGCAACCGCGGCGGCAGGTGCGGCGCCACCTTTTCGAACAGCCGGTGGGAGGCGGGTTTTTCCTGCCGCAGGGCGGCCAACAGCCAGCCGGTGAACGCCTCCGGCGTCTGGCGGACGGCTTGCTCGGCGGCCTGGCGTTGCGGGGCGGTGCCGGTGGCCAGATCGCGAATCCAGCTTCGCAACGGCCGGCCCTGGAGCTGTGGTTCGGCCGACGGCTGCCAGACCGCCAGAATCAGGAATCCGCCGAGAACGATGAGGACGGCGGTGGCCGCGGTGGCCAAAAGGACACGGCGCGCGGCGCGGCCGAACGGTCGCCGGGACGGAGCGGATGAATCCGGGGAAAGGGTCATGGGCGGGGGATCACGGCGCGGATTGGGAAGAGGAGGCTCCGTTGTCGGCAAGGGCGGAGGCCGGATCGAGCGGGCCGGCGGCCCGGGCGCGTCGGATGCGTTCGAGAGCCTGGGTGGCGGCATCCTGCGGATAACCGGTGGTGGTGCGGGCGATCCGTTCCAGCAGGGGCAGCGCGGGGGCGGCCGCGGAACCGATGGCCCCCAGGGTTTGGGCGGCGACGACCCGGCTTTCCGGACGGTCTTCAGCCAGCAGCCGGATCAACCCGGAAACGGCCGGCGCCGCGGCAGGGCCAAGCAACTCGAGGGCGCGGGCGGCCGAGACGCGCGTTTCCCAAGCCGGATGGTCCAGCAGTTGGCAAAGCCCGGGGACGGCCGCCGGGCCGAGGGCCGCCGCCGCGGCCATTGCGCTCATGGCGGGCAGGCGGTCGGGTCGATGCACCGGTTCGCGCGGAACTGCGGCCAACAGATCCGGCAGGAGCGGTCGGGCCGCCGGACCCATCCGGCGGACGAGCAGGGCGGCGCGGTGGATGTGCACCGGGTTCTCCATGACGGCGCGCAGCACCGGCACCACGCGGTCCGGGTCGTTGTGCAGAATCCAGTCGGCTTCCGCGGCGGTGAGTCGGACCACGGGTTCGCGATGGTTCAGGCCGAGGTCGATGAGGCGGCCCAGGATTTGGGCGTCGGGGGCCGACGAAGACAAGCCGGCCAAGGGAAGCTGGCCTGCCGGAGTTTGCGGGAGTTCGGGTGAGCCGGGATGGGCGACTCGCAGGGCCAGGGCGCCGGCGAGGGTCATGGCCTCTTCCGCGGGCTTGGCGAGGTTGCGGTGGAACAGGGTGTCGAGGGCTTGAAAGGAGTCGGCGTCGCGTTCGACCGCCGCAAACCGGAGCAGCATCCGCGCCGCGTCGCCGGCGGTGTCGGGATCGCCGAGCAACGGCAGCGTGAGGGGCCGGAGTGTGGCGGCATCCAACCGCACCGGCAGAGGGGCCAGGACGCGGAGGATCCCGGCGCGGGCCCGGGGCGGGGCGGACGGAAGAGCCTCGATCAGCGCGGGACCGGCGGCGGTTCCCATGGATTCGAGGCAATCGAGGGCGGCCCTCCGGAGCAAGGAATCGGGCCTCGCCAGCAACGCGAGGACTTCGGGGGCGGCCGGAGCGGCATCCGGCCCCAGCCGGCGGAGCCGTTCCAAGGCCTCGATCTGGATGCCTTGCACCGGAGACGGCGGCCGGAACCAGCGGGGAAACCAAGCCGCCAGCCGGCGCCGGGCCTCTTGGTACCAGCCGTCGTCCCGCGCCCGCAACACCCGGCGCACCGACGGCACAAGGCGCGGGCCGAGGCTCTCCAACACCCGGTCGGCGGCCAGGCGGTCGGTGAAGTTGCCGGTGGCCGCCTGCGCGAGCCAGGCAGGGATGGACCGGCCTTCGACGAGGTCTTGGTGCCACCAGCCGCGGCTCGAACCGCGCCACACGATCACGACCAAGGCCGCCATGACCACGGTGACCGCGACAAGCGACCGGCCGCGTCGTCGGAGGCGGTTCGAAAGGGTTGGGGGATTGGAGGCCGTTCCCGCCATGCGATTCCGCTGGTGGCAGAGGGTAGCGCGGGTTCGGAGGGGAAACAAATCCCGCCGAGGGTGGGCGCGTTTCCGGGCCGCGACGTGGCGGAGCGGTTTCACGTCGTCCCGGGGGTTTCGACCAACCGGTGGATCACCCGGGCCGCGACGGCCAGCCCGAAGGCCCCGGTGACGAAGGCGGCCGTTCCCAGGCCGGTCCGACAGTCCAGCCGCACCTCCGAGCCGGGCTCGGGGCGGGCACAGGTCTCGCCGTCGGAGGCCGGGAAAACGGGTGGTTCTTCCGAGAACACGCAGTCCACGCCGAAGGGTTGTCCGGGCGGCGGAAACCCGTGATCCCGGCGCAGGCGGCGTCGGACCTCCGCCAGCAGGGGATCGTGCGAACTGAAAGCCAGATCCGCGGCCCGCAGGCGGAGGGGGTCGCGCCGGCCGCCGGCGCCCCCCGAGACCACCACCGGCAGGCCGGCGGACCGGCAACGGGCGATGAGCAACGCCTTCAGCCGGGCGTCGTCGATGGCGTCGGCCACCGCATCCAACGGCGGGGCGAGGATGGCGTCGGCCGTCTCGGCGGTGAAGAAATCCGTCACGGCCTCGACGGCGCATCCGGGGTGAATGGCCCGGATGCGCCCGGCCATGACGTCCACCTTGGGGCGGCCGACGGTGTCGCTCAGGGCGTGCAACTGGCGGTTGATGTTGGTGACGCAGACCTCGTC
>RFJD01000404.1 GCA_003695015.1 Verrucomicrobiota bacterium
CCTGTCCCACGATTCGTCATCGCCCCAAGGTTGCCGAAAAACCCGCCGCCCCGCACGGCAAAACCGCCGCCGCCGGGGCATCCAAAATGCCTGCGCCCCCCTCGCACGTAGACCTCGATCACTCCCATCCACTCTCGACTCACCATGGCGATCCCGGTGGTGCGGCCTGCCAACTTTCCCATCCGCTGGCTGACCCCGGCGGCCACGGCCAGCTCTTGTAGCGGCCGACGTGAGGAGGCCGACTACCGTCCTCCCCTCCTTCCACCCATTCCAACCCCCAGCCAGGATGCCTGCACCAGAACCAAGAGGCCAAGACCGCCGCCATCCAATGCCCCAGCCCTCCCGGCGCGTCAGCGTCCATCGGGCGATCATCCCGCTCGTGGGCCGCCATTCGCGGTTTTTCGGACGACAGCAGGCGCCGTTTCATGCAAGATCGGCTCCGTGAAAACACCGCTGTCCACGTTGCTGGCGCTGGCGCTGACCGGCGTTTCGGCACACGGCGCCATGGAACCGGCCGTCCTTGCCGCCGCTATCGAGAGCCACGATCACTGTCAACTTGGACTGAGTCGTCACAAGGAACCTCAACGATGAAAACCACTTGGATTCTGACCACCGGTTTGATCGCCGCGCAGCTCGCCTCCGTGTTCGCGGGCGCGTCCGTGTTGCCTGCTGGCGCCACCGGCCCTGTCCGCTCGCGCCTCATCATCCTGGCCGACATGGGCAACGAGCCCGACGAGGAACAGCAAATGGCCCACATGCTGGTCAACTGCAACGAATTCGACCTCGAAGGACTCATCGCCGTCACCGGCAAGTATCTTCGTCCCGAAGCGAAGCAACCCTACCGGCGCCGGCTGCACCCGGAGCTGTTCCACCGGTTGATCGACGCTTATGCCAAGGTGTTGCCCAACCTCAAGCTCCATGCCCCGAACTGGCCCGAAGCCGATTACCTTCATTCGATCGTGCGCGCGGGCCAGACCGGCTACGGCATCGCCGCCACCGGCCCGGGCAAGTCCAGTCCCGGCTCGAAGCTCATCCTCGAGGCGCTTGCGAAGAACGATCCGCGGCCGATCTGGATCGTGGTCAACGCCGGCGCCAACACGCTGGCTCAGGCGCTGATCGATTATCGCGCCAGCCACACCCCCGCCGAAGTGGAGGCTATCGTGGCGAAACTGCGCGTGTTCGAAAACGGCGCGCAGGACAATTCGGGCGCCTGGATTTGCGCGCAATTCCCGAACATCCATTGGATCCGTTCCAACTACCAAACCTATGCCTATGGCGGTCCGGGCGGGCGCGACGGCAACACCCGCGTCAACCTCGGCCCGCACTTCTGGAAACCGTATCCCTACAGCCCCGAAGGCCAGCATGCCTGGCTCAAGGAACATGTTCGCACCGGCCACGGCGCGCTGGGCGAGCTGTATCCCGAGCGCCGCTTCGGCAACGGCCGCCTCGGCTTCATGGAAGGCGGCGGCACCGTGCCGTGGCTCGGGCTGGTCAACAAGGGGCTCTTCGACATCAATCACCCTTCCTGGGGCGGCTGGAGCGGGCGGTTCACCGCGAACAAGGTCGCCAACGTCTGGTCGCGCCACCGCGACATCAAACCTGACGAGGAAAAGGTCGCGCCCTTTTATGTGTATCGCGAGGTCAGCGACGTCTGGACCAATCCCGACACCGGCGAAGTGCTGCATGGCGACTACGTGCCCGTCTGGCGCTGGCGCCCCGCGATGTATGCCAACGAAATCTGCCGGTTTGACTGGTGCGTCCAGCCCTTCAACAAGGCCAACCATCATCCCGTCGCCGCCTTCAACGGTGACCCCGGCGACACCATCGTCCGGCTGACCGCCAAGCCGGGCGAGAAGGTCGCCCTCGACGCCAGCGCCAGCACCGATCCCGACGGCGACAAGCTGGTCTTCCACTGGTGGCAATACGAGGAAGCGGGCACCTATCCCGGCCGCGTTTTCATCGACGGGGCCAACACGCCCAAAGCCACCGCTCACATCCCCACCGGCGCGGGCGGGAAACAAATCCACCTCATCCTCGAAGTCCGGGACCAAAACCCCATCGCCTCCTTGCACGACTATCGTCGCGTGGTGGTGGACGTGGAACCGGACATCATCGATTCCGGCGCGACGCAGGAATGAGGCCCACCCTTCCAGCCTGTCGAATAACCGCAACGGCCGTGGCCGTCCCGTCGAGCGTGACGTCCCGGCGCATCCCCTTTTGGAGAAAACGAGCCAATTCCGACCTCGCTTGTATTCTCAACGACCAACCTGACGACAATCCATGAAGCCCAAGCAACATACTCTTCTCCGGGCGTGTCACTCGGCAGCCATCTCTCTGGTGTTGCTTTCGGCAGTTGGCATGCACGCCGCCGCTCCCGCGAAACCCAACGTCGTCTATATCCTCTCCGACGACGTCGGCTGGGGCGACCTGAGCGTCCACGGCGGCGGCGTGCCCACACCGAACATCGACCGGCTCTTTGCTCGCGGCGTCGAACTCACCCAGTTCATGGGCTGGTGCGTCTGTTCACCCACCCGCGCCATGCTCCTCACCGGCCGGCATCCCATCCGCGTCGGAACCGCTCCGGAAGTCGGCGGCGAGCTTGACCTGGCCGAAACAACCATCGCCGAAGGCTTCAAGGCCAACGGCTATCGCACCGGCGTCTTCGGCAAATGGCACAACGGCAGCGACCCGGACACGCCCGAGTTCCGTGCCGCGTTCTACGAAGCGTTCAA
>RFJD01000405.1 GCA_003695015.1 Verrucomicrobiota bacterium
ATGCCCAGCGAATCGATGTCGAGATAAACCCAGAAATCCTCCTTCGTGACCGGCTCGGCGAGCTGTTCTTCGCGCGAGAAGAAGCCGGCGCGCCCGCCCACCTGCAGCGAGAACTCGCCAAGGTTGGCCAGCGAAAACTCGGCGATCAGATTGCCGCCGAACAACACGAAGTCATCCGAGAACCGCAGGCTGTCGGCGTTCTGCACGCCGTCCAACGCGGCGGTGAACCGCAGCGGCCGGTTCGTCAACGATCCGTCGTAGCTCACCGACACGTTGTAGGTCTGGGTCTGCGCGGGATTGTTCGTGTCGCCGCCGAACCGCAGGGTCATTTGGCCTGCTCCACTCAGATTGGTCAGCCCGGCTGGACTCCCCGCCACGGCCAGGCTGGCGTTGATGACCACGTTCGTGCTGTCGGCTACCGGCGTGAGCGGAAACTCGGTGTTGGCCTGGAACGCAAACGCGCCCGTGGTGTCGAGGCTCGCCTGCTTCACGTCGAAGAAGGCCTTTTCGTTCGGGAACTCGAGCCGGCCGCCGAACGTGCCTTTCAGGAACGCCGTCTCGCGGTTGTAGAAAATCGAGCCGAACACGCGACGAATCACCAGGCTCTCCGGCAGATGGAAGTCCGCCGGTTTGTCGTTTGGATCGGTGTCGGCGATGACCTGCGAATATCCGGTGGCCACGGTGCGCGCGGCGTTCAGCAGCTTCAGCCTTTCCCCAGCGAGCATCAGGCGAAATGCGTCGTCCTGCGTCTCCGCGCCAATGGCCTCGCCGAGCCGCGCCGCGACTTCGCTCAACGGCCGGCCGCGTGCCTCGGCCTGACAGACCGCGATGAACCGGTCGGTGATTTGCGGGATCAGCAGGAAGGGCTGATGATCCACCGTCAGCTCGACCGCGCCGTGCTTGCGCTGCAACTCCTCGATCACCAGCAACTCCTCAAGCACACCGCGCGCCTTGGCGATATCGTCGGCCGTCCAAACGCGATTGGCCAAGGCCAGCATCGTGGCGGCGGCGGCTTCAAGACGCTCGACGTAAAGCGCGCGCAGGCTCGCGTCACCAAGCTGGCCGGAGGCGCCGCGTATGAGGGCGATTTCGTCTTCGGTGAAACGGCCCCGCGTGTTGCGGGCCATCTGTTCGAAGGCGGCGAGCAGTTGTTGGAAGGCGGCCGGCGAGTTGACCGGCGCCAGGCCGGTGAGTTCGAGCAGAAAGTCCATCTGTTGCAGCGATTCGACCAAGCCCTTGCGCGCGGGCCAGCGGCTGGGCGGCAGGTCCTGCGCGCGTCTGAGCAGGCGGTCGTAGAGCGTCAGCGCCGATCCGCCAAATCCGCTTGGCAAGGTCAGGTCGCTCAGACCGAGCAGCGGCCGGGTTTTCGCAATCTCGACCAGTTGCGCCAAACCGCGTTGGGCGACGGCGTCCGCCACCGTGTCCGGAAAGAACTGGTTGTTGGCCGGGTTGAAGCCGATGGCTTCGAGCGCACGTTGGCGCATCTGGTTCAGCAACGCGTCGAGCAAAGCGTTCGAGAGCCCGGGCGGCAGGCCGAACAGTTGGCGTTCGCCTTCGGCTTCGAGATATCCTTGGAGCTTTGCCCTGGCCTGGTCGTAGCTGAACGTAGTGATGAGCCCCGGGTCGAGCTGGCCGGTCTGCGGATTCAGGCCGGCCGACGCCGCGAAGGCATCCGCGGCGTTCTCGACGAAGCTCGTCACTTCCGCCAGATCGATCAGTGCGCTGCCCTCCAATCCCAGCGTTTGATAGGCGGCCACCAGGTCAAGACCCGCCCTGGCCACGATCGCGGTCAGATTCCGGTCCTGCATGAACGCGGCGTTGTCCGAGAGTTTGTTGGCCACCGTCCGCCAAAGCACGGCGGCGTGGTTGAGGTAACCGAGCATGCGGCTCGGGTGGATCGGATCATCGCTGCCCAGCAGTTGGGCTTCAGCGAGCTTGGCCAGCGCCTGGCTGGCCTTGGCGTAGGAAAGCGAAACGCGTTGGAGCCGGCGCAATTGGTAGCCAATCGCGAACTCGGTGTCCGGTCCGAAGATCCCTTCAAACCCGCTCAAGCCGTCCTGGAAGCCGGAGTCGATCACGCCGAGGATCAGGTCGATCTTCTCGTAAGTCGATTGATAGGCCGCGAGGTTGCCGCGTTCGGCCTCCGCCAGCATGAGGCAGCTCCAGGCGTCGAGCACGCAATACACGTCCGCGGTCAGCTCGCCGGCGAACGCGGGCAGCGATCCGGGCAACACCTCCGGCACATCCTCGTTCGAGCGGTAACCGGTCTCGACGCACCGGGCCAGCAGGTTGAAGTAATCGTTCCACAACCGGGCGCGCGCCAGGTTCTGCAGGTCCTCGACCGTCAACCCGAGCGGCAACAACGCAGTCAACGTCTCGACCGTGTTCAGCTCCAAGCCGCCCGCCGCGGCTTCGAAGAAGTAGATCGGATCGTGAATGCGCGCGCCGGCTTCGAAGAAGACACCGTTGCTGAAGGTGAACTTCGTCTTGCCCGAGATGGCCAGGCCTTCTTTTCGCTTCCACGACACGTGCCACGGCTGCTTCTTCTCGACCGTGATCACGACGGTCGGATTCGCGCCGCCGGGCAGACTGAGCTGGCCGTGCGCGTTCAGATCGAATTCGCCCCGCGAGTTGATGGTCGAGTTCTCGACGACGAGCGCCGAGTTCATCTTGGGCAGTCGCAAGTCACCACCAAACGCGCCGGTCAACAGCCGCTCGGTGCGATTGTAGGTCAGCGAGCCGAAGATCTTCTCCACCCGGAGATCGCCCGGCAGGAAGGCGTCGGCGGCGAAGAAGTCGGGATTCGCCTGCCGCAGCGCGTCGGTCTGATTCCACAGATCGATGGCCACGGTGTATTGCCGCGCGAGCAGAGCGGCGGCTTGTTGTTGATACAGCTTGCGCGCGGTTTGCAGGTCGGCTGTGTCCGCCGGATCGGCTTGTTCGGCGGCCTTCTCGAAGCGGTCCGCTTCCTCGAGGACAAACCCGATGGCCTCGTCGAGTTGGCTCCAGAGAGAACCGTTTTCGCAAAGCTGGCCGAGCCGGTTGACGACCGTCGCCAGGTGTTGGCCTTCCCAATCCACGTCCGACGCCAGCGCGAACTGCCGGCTCAAACGCATGTAAGCGGCGCCCGCGCGCAGCAAATCCATCAACTCCGGCACGCTGCCGTTGGTCGGCGCGGTCAGGACGGCCTCGTTCAGCGCGCGACCCAGCTCGTCATGCGCGCGCTGGATGGCGTTGAAGAGGGTGGTGGTGCTGGACGGGATTTGCTCGACAATCGCCAGCAGTGTTCGCACGCGTTTGGCTGCGCTGAACAGGCTGCTTTCGGTGCGCGGCAACAGAGCTTCCTGTTCGAGCAGGGCGCCGAGTTGGCCGGCGTAGTTCTCGGCGTCCGCGAGGGTGGGAAAACCGGCCACGACCTCGCCGCCCAGCAGCTCCCATTCGCCCAACAGGTCGAGCAGCTCGGCCAGGCCAAGCATCGCGCCGAGGGCGTTGTCCGCGGCCAGGGCTTCATCGAGGTTGGCCTGCACGACTTCAAACGCGCGGCCGAACACTTGGGTCTTGGTTTCATCGACCAGCGGGAATTGGCCCCAGTCCATCCCGAGCACCAGGCCTTCGCCGAGCAGGCTGAACAGAGTCTGCGCATGTTCGAGCGCGGTGAAGCGGTTCATGCCCGCGATGACCGGGTTGTTCGCGTGGTTGAACTCCCCGGCTTCAACACCGAGCGACGCGACGAACTTTTGGTAATACGCGCTAAACAGTTCCTCGATGGCAGCCTGCAAGCCGGCTTCGTTCTCCGCGCCTAGAAATTCCCTCAGCGCCCAGATCTCGACGAGCGTCTTGGCAACCGATCGCATGCATTCGAGGCTTGAGATGGCCCGCGGGTCCTTGGACCGCGCAATGGCCGCGGCCGTGGCTTCGTCGAGCGCGGCGTCGATGTCCTGCTGCAACGCCGGCAGCGCGGGATCGTTGCCCGCCGCGGCGTTTTGCGCGTAGGCGCTGACGGATTCCTTCAGCTTGATCAGCCGGGCCAGATACTCCGTGGCGGCCTTGAAGTCGGAAGCGCCGCTGGCTGAGCGGCCGAGGTTGCGCGCCAGCTCGCGCATCGATTCGAGAGGCAACGCGGTGATCAGCGGTGTCAACGCGCTGGCGGCCCAGGCGTCCGCGATCGCTCCGGCGGTGTCGATGGCCGAGGGCGGTTCGGTTTGGTTCAACGACGGCGCGCCGTTCGGTCGACCGGCCAGCGCGGCTTGCGTGAAGCGGAAGTAGGCGCGCCGGAAACTGCGCAGGCAGGCTGCGGCCACGTCGAGTTCGGCGTCGCTCGCGCCGGGCGGCAAACAAGCCGCCGGATCATCGGGCAACACCAGCGCCAGCGCCCCGGTCACGGGCACCGTGACGCTCTCCGCCGTGATCTGGAGCCGGTAGATCGGATCGTCCAGCGTGACCTCGACTGTCAGACGCGCGCCATTCGAAAACTCGAGCGTCGCCGGCCCACTCAACGCGATTTCGCCGTCCGGACACAGCGTCAGCACGAGCGGCTTTTCCTTGGTCGTCGTGAGCTTCACGTTCGTCTCGCCCAGGTCCGGCAACGGAATCTGGCCATAGACCGGGAACTTGCCGCACTCGCCCGAAGCCAGATCGAACACGCCGCCCGCCCAATCGCCGCTGAACTCCGGCAACGGCAGGCCGAGCTTGTCCAACGCCCAGCGTGCACCCTCGATGCCGTGCTCCTTGATCACGCCCTCGACCAGCCGCAGCGGGAACCGATCAAACAACTTCACAGGGATGCCTTCGCCGGCGGGCAGATTGAACAACTGCTCGAGTTGATCCACCGACAACGGTCCGACCGGCAGCAAGCCGCTTTGTCCTTCGGGCAGCGTGATCGAAAGTGCGTTCAACAGCTCTGCAGCAGGGCTGCCGCCACCCGCGCCACCTAAACCGACGGGCGCGTTCAACAAACCAACGTTCGGACCGGCCGCGCCCGAGCCGCCCATGCCGAGCGCCGCGGCGTCAATCTGCAGCGCGGAGTTTTCGCCAAAGCGGAATTGCAGCGACTGAAACTCGATCATCCTCTGGCCGTTGGTCTCGATCACGCGACCGCCTTCCGGGAGCACGAACTGCGCGGCCGCGTCCGCCGCGCCGCCGGCGTTGTTCTCGGGCAGATAGACAAACGGCTGGAAACTGCCGTCCTCGCGTGTGCCCAGCAGGCCGTTGCCACTCGGCTTGCCCGAGGCGCCGATGGGCAGAAACCCGGGCGGCGGCGGCGCGGGCGTGTAGGTGAACACGCCGGACAACGCGCTGTTGCCCGCCGCGTCGGTGGCCCGCGCTTGAAACCGGCGCGGGTCCTGGGCGTCGGGATCGATGCCAACGAGCAGTTGCCACAAGTCACCGCCCAACGCCGTGCCAGTGCCGAGCAACGCCCCGTCCTCGAGGTAATCGACCTGGGCAACTCCACGATCGTCCGTGGCCCGAACCCGCAGTTCGAGACTTGGTGCCCCCGCACCGTCCACCAGCCGCGCCTCAATGTCCGAGATCACCGGCGGTGCCGTGTCTGGTCCCCGGTGCGTCAGCACCACGCGGTAGAACGTCTGAGAGTGGGCTTGGGACTCCGTGACCACGACTCCAACCCAATCGTTCTCGGCAACGACCGTTTCGACCGGATCCCATCGCTGGAGATCGAGACTCCATTGCAACTCGTAGGTGGCCCCGGGTTCACTGGTCCAAACCAACTGCCACCCGGGCGGGTTGGTCGTCTGCCGGGGGACTTCCAATCGAAGCGGCTCGGCGGCTTGGAGAAGCCAACCCGTGGACAGGAGACCCAACACCACGGCTCGCGAGGCCATGCGTTTTCCGGCGTGCCGGGTGTGGAAAGAGTCAGTGGCCAACATGAATGGAAATGGTGGAGGAGAGGTGTTGGAGTCCGGCGCCCCGGATGGCCGTCATGAAAAGCAATGGCACACGCCGTGGTCTCCCGAGCAGGGCGCGAACCCGGAGCCGGTCGCCGGGCTGAGCGTGCAACATTCATTCTAATACGATCGATCAGTCAGATTGTCAACCAAGCCGGTTTCGTTGAGCGGAGCCTTTCCGGCCTTCCGGCTTTACGGCGGCGGGGGCGGGCCGGAACAATCGGCCCATGGCCGCCGGGACCAGCCGGATGAAAGCAGGCCCGCGAACCGCCTTCCCCCGGCCGGTCGCGGGCGGGTTGCGGCTTGCCGGTTTGGTTCTCCTCCTTGCGGCGTGGACGGAGGGCTTCGCCGCCGGGCTGCCGGCCGGCGGCTTGGATTCCTTCGACATTCGTGCTTGGGAAAGTGATGACGGCCTCCCGCGCAATTCGGTCATCGCCCTGACGCTGGCGCGCGACGGCTACCTCTGGCTCGGCACCCTGAACGGATTGGTCCGGTTCGACGGCATCCGGTTCACCGTTTACGGCCCGGGCTCGACACCGGATTGGAAGGGCGAACGGATCGTCGCGCTGTTCGAGGACAGCCGGCGGCGGATGTGGATCGGGACCGAGGACGCGGGTGTGCTGCTCGTGCAAGACGGCCGGGTGCAGTCGATCCCGGTCGGCGGCCCCGGATCGGCCGGGCGGTTGGTGGGCGCGTGTGAAGACCGGTTGGGCGGCGTCTGGTTGTTGGCGGCCAACGGGGAGTTGGCCCGTTGCCTGGGGGAGGAGGTGGACGTCTGGACGTTGAGCCGGGCCCGGCGGAGCAGTTATCTGGGCGTCATCGCCGAGAAGGACGGCTTGGTCTGGGTGGGCACCGACGACGGGGCGCTGGGGATCGATCCGACCGCGGTGAAGTCGAAAGCCCCCCTGCCGGAAGGCCGTTGGGCGCCGGCCACGCGATTGGAACGGCTCGTGGCCGCGGCGGAAGGCGGCCATTGGCGGTTGGCCGACGGCCGGGTGCAACAGGTCGGTGCGGACGGCCGGGTCGTCGATTGGGGACCCTGGCCTTGGGCGAATCGAAACGCGCCGGTTTCGGCCGCCTGTTTGGATCGCGACGGCCATTTGGTGGTCGGCACGCTGGGCGCCGGCGTCTGGTGGTTCGGGGAAGGCGGCCGGGTGCGGCGGTTTTCGACCCGGGAGGGCTTGTCCAACGACTACATCCTGTCGCTGACGGCGGACCGCGAAGGTTGTCTTTGGGTGGGGACCGACGGTGGCGGGCTGAACCGCATCCGCCCGAGCCTGTTTGCCGCCGTGCGGGCGACGCGGGGCCGGGTGGTTCAAGCGGTGGCGCAAGGGACCGACGGCGCGTTGTGGGTGGGCTACAACGGCGGCGGCCTGGCCCGGTTCCGCGAGGATGGGGTGACCACTTGGAACGAGGGAGCCTTTCGGCTGCCGGTGCGAGCCATCCTGCCGGAGGGACCCGACCGCGCATGGGTCGGGCTGATGGGCGGCGGCTTGGTGGAGCTGCGGGAAGGCCGGCCGGCGGCGTTTCAACCGACCGGCTTGTTCGTGGTGCTGGCCTTGGGGCGCGATGCGCAAGGGCGTCTTTGGGTCGGTGGCGAAGGCGGGGCGGCGTACCGCGAGGACGGCGCGTGGCGGCGGCTCACTCCCGAGCAGGGGCTTTCCACCAACCGCGTTCGTGCCCTGGCGGCGACGCCGGATGGCGCTGTGTGGCTCGGCACCGAAGGCGGCGGGTTGCATCGTTGGCAGGAGGGGCGGATCGAGACCTTTCGCCGGGAGCCGGCCGGGTTGTCTTCCGACTCGATCACTTTTCTGGCGGCCGGGCGCGACGGGCGGTTGTGGATCGGAACCGCCGATGCCGGGCTGTGTACCCGTTCGGCGGAGGGCGAATGGCGCCGGCTCGGCTCCGCGGAAGGACTCCCAAGCCGGACGGTGGGGTTTGCGACCCGCGACACGGCGGGCCGGTTGTGGGTGGGCACGCCGCAGGGCTTGTTGCGCTTGGAGAAGGCCGAGGTCGAAGCCTGGCTCGCCGGCCGGACGAACCGCGTCCATGGCCGCGTGTACGAGCGGGCGGACGGCCTGCCCACCCGGGAATGCACCATCGGCCCCGGCTGGCAACTGCCCGTCCCCGGCGGCGAAACGCCGCTCTGGATCCCGACCATCAAGGGCCTGGCCGTGGCGGATCCCGACGCCGTGCATCCCAACACCTTCCCGCCTCCGGTGGTCATCGAACGGGTTTCGGTGGAAGGCGGGGCGAACGAAACTGACGGCCTCGGGCGCCTGCCGCCGGGGGAAATCGTCCTGCCGCCCAACCGGCGGCGGCTCGAGGTGCATTACACGAGCCTCAACCTGGCGGCGCCGGAGCGCACGCGTTTCCGGCACCGGTTGCAGGGGCTCGAGGACGGGTGGACCGAAGCCGGGCCGGTGCGGGTGGCCCGGTTCACCGGCCTGCCGCCGGGGCGTTAC
>RFJD01000406.1 GCA_003695015.1 Verrucomicrobiota bacterium
ATCGCGGAGGCGATCGGCGAACCGGACGCCGCCGAGCTGGTTCTGAAAATCTGCGAACACCTCAGCCGCAACCCCGGCCGGGGTGTCCGCTGTGAACCGGCCCAACCCGCCACCGAAAGCGTGTTTCTGCCGGAATGATCGCCGCGCCTCACCGGAGACCGCCCCGCCGGTGGGTGGCGTCCCTCCCGACGTCGTTCGCCGGGAGACGGCGTTGCTTCCTGGCCACCTTGTTGACCGCGGCAATGATGCCGGCGCTCGCCGGACCGGCCCTCGGCGCCAAGCCCGATCAAACGGCGCCCGCGTCTCCGACCCGACTGTTCGTCGTGGACGACGCCGCCATCCTGCGCCGGATGGTCCGCGAAGGCCGGCGCTTGGCGGAAGCGAAAGAGACGGTGCGGCTCGAAGACCTCAAGCATCAGCTCGAAAGCCGCCGAACCGCCCGGGTGAAGCTGGCGTTCGAATCCGCCGGGGCTCCCGCCCGTCCCGTCGAGCAATGGCTGCCCTCCCGCCGGCAGGGAACGGTGGCGGTGGTCAACGCCTATTTGTGCGATCGCTGCGGGCGCTGGCACGCCGCCGCCGCCAGCGGGTTCTTCGTCAGCCCGGACGGCTTGGTGGCCACCTGCCGCCATGTGGTCGAGGGCGCGGAGCAAGGGGTCCTGTTCGTCTTCACCGCCGCCGGACGCGCGCTGCCCATCGAGGAAGTCGTGGCCGCCGATGCCGACGTGGACCTGGCCCTGCTGAAGGTGCCTGGTGACGGTCACCCGGCCCTGCGGCTGGCCGAACCACCGCCGACCGGCGCGCCGGTCTTCGTACTGAGCCACCCGGACGACCATTTCTACGTCCTGACCGAAGGCCGGGTCGCCCGGCACTACCGGGCCATGCAGCGCGGTTTCCGTCCCCACATGATGGCGATCACCGCGGATTTCGCGCTTGGGTCGAGCGGCGGGCCGGTGTTCGACGCCGCCGGCCGGGTGGTGGCGCTCGCTGCCAGCACGGATTCGGTTTACTACCACGAGACCCGGCGGGTGCAGCGCGATCTGCAAATGGTCTTCAAGCAGTGCATCCCCGCCGTTTCCCTCCGACGGCTCGCCGAACAGCAGCAAGCCGGGCCCTGAACACCGGCCATGCCGGACGCGCTTGCCGGTTGGCCGGAGCGTGGCCGGCCCCTGGTTGACCCGGGGCCGATCGGTGGCATGCTGAGGCCATGCTCGGCCGAGGTCTGGTTTTCGTCGTGGCGGCGGTCGGCGGCTGCATCCTGGTCCTGACCGGCAGCCGCCTGTTCACTGGCACGGACACAACTGGCGGCGAACCGTCCGCCCGCATCACGGCCAACCCATCCACGGTCGGTTCCTCCCCCGCCGCTGCCGACGAACCGGCGCCCACCCCCGCTTGGAACATGAAGGACAAGATCGTCAAGACCGACGCCGAATGGCGCGCGCTGCTGACCGAAGAGCAATACCGGATCACCCGCCGCAAAGGCACCGAACGCGCCTTCACCGGTCGTTACTGGAACCACAAGGAGCCCGGCGTGTACGTCTGTGTCTGCTGCGGGCTGCCGTTGTTCAGTTCGGAGCACAAGTTCGATTCCGGCACCGGCTGGCCCAGCTTCTGGCAACCGATCCAGCCCGGGCACGTGGCGACCAAGCCCGACCGCGGCCTGTTCACGGTCCGCACCGAGGTTCTCTGCGCCCGCTGCGACGCCCATCTGGGCCACGTCTTCGACGACGGCCCGCCGCCCACCGGCCTCCGCTATTGCATCAACTCCGCGGCCCTGAAGTTCGTTCCCCGCTCCCCCGCGCAAAGCCAGACCAATGAGGCGGCCTCCGGCGAGGCATCGTCCCAGCCGCCTCCCGATGCCCCGGCCGACCGGCCCTGACCACGCCAGCCGGCGGCCGCAGGGCTTTCCCCCAACGATTTGCGGTTGCCTTTGGGCCGGTGACTTCCAATCCTGAAACCGCTTTGGAGCGGAGCGATTCGACACCAGACACGCAGGCGGAGGACCTTCTTCCGAAGGATCCGGTGCCGATGCTGGAGATCGACCTGCCGTGGTACCACCGGAAGTTTTTTCGGCGGGTGCTGACCGGCTTTTTGCCGCTGTTGGGCTATGTGCTGGTCTGGGCCCATCCGATCCGCAGCCGGCGCTGGAAAGTCGTCTCGACGCTGCTGGTCACCGGCTACCTGCTGGTCTGGACGGCGGCGCTTTTCGCCTTGGCGCTGCAGATCGGCTGGATCGCTTTGGACTGGTACGGCGGCGACATCCCCCGGGTGGTCCACCGCCGGTTTGGTCCCAACTACGTCCTGCTCGAGCAGGACCGGAACCTCAAAGCCCCCCGCAGCGGGCTGGCTGCCGGCACCAACCAGTTCTCCGCCCTGCCGCCCTACTGGACCGATTTCCGCGGCCCCGGCCGCCAAGGGCGCTACGACGAGACGCCCATCCGGGTCCGCTGGCCCAGCCGCGGCCTGCCCGAGCTCTGGCGTCAACCCTGCGGCGGCGGCTACGCCTCGTTCATCGTCGCCGACGGCCTGGCCATCACGCTCGAACAACGGCTCGACGACGAGGCTGTCGTGGCCTACTCGCTCGAAACCGGCCTCGAGGTCTGGAAACACTCCTACCCGGCGCGCTTCGACGAATGGATGAGCGGCGAAGGACCGCGCGCCACGCCGGTTTACCGCCGCGGAATGATCCTCAGCCTGGGGGCGACCGGCGAGCTTTACTGCCTGGGCATCCGCCGCGGCACACCCGTCTGGCATCGCAACGTGCTCGATGACGCCGGCACGGAGAACCTCCGCTACGGCCTCGCCGCCTCGCCGTTGATCGTCGGGGATTTGCTGCTCGTCCCGGCCGGTGGCGCCACGAAGCAGGGCTCCTTGCTGGCCTACGACACCCTCACCGGTGAGCTGCTCTGGCGGGCCATCCCCGATGCCATGACCTATGCCTCGCCCGTCCTCGCCACCTTGGACGGCCGGGAACAGGTCCTCCTCGTGACCGCCTCGCGGGTGCTGGGCTTCGAGCCCACCGAGCAACGCGTTCTCTGGGAGGCGCCGTGGAAAGTGCGCGATGGCAACGCCACCTGCCCGCCGGTGATCGTGGACGAATCCAGCTTTTTCCTCGGCGCCGGCTACGGCCAGGGCGGCGCGCTCTTCCGGGTCCGCCAAACCGACGGCCAATGGCAGGTCGAAACCGTCTGGCACAACCGCCACCTGCGCACCAAGTTCAACCCCGCCGTTTGCGTGAACGGCTTCCTCTACGGGCTCGACGAAGGCGTGTTGGTCTGCGTGGACGCCCGCACCGGCGAGCTGCGCTGGCGCGGACCCCGGGTGGGGTACGGTCAACTCTTGGCAGCCGGCCGCCATTTGCTCGTCCTCGGCGGCACCGGCGAGCTGCTCCTGGTCGAGGCGAATCCGGAACGTTACCGCCGCGTCAACGGCCTCCGGGCCCTCACCGGCAAAACGTGGAACGTCCCCGCCCTCGCTCACGGGCTGCTCTTGGTGCGCAACTCCGCCGAAATGGCCTGCTACGACCTGCGCCTGCCCAAGCTCTGACCGCACCGGCGGCCAAAATCCGGCAGCCTCCATCGCCTTCTTCCCTTGGCAACGTCCGCCTCGTTTCCGCCGATTGCCGGCCGTCGGGAGCTTGCCCCCGGCCGGTCTTTCGGCCAGCCTCCAGCCGCTTTCCGCGATGACACGGACCAACTACAGACAACCCGGCCGCTCCACCGCGCGCCCCACCCGCCTGCCGGCCCTGGCGGCGCTGGTGTTGGGCGGCGCCTTCGTCACCGCCGCCCAAGCCGCCTTTGCCGGGCGCGATTGGCCCGTTTACCTCGGCGATCCCACCAGCAGCCACTTCTCGACGCTCACCCAGATCGACCGGGGCAACGTCCACCGCCTGCGGGTCGCCTGGATCCACCACAGCGGCGACGCCCGGGCCGACAACCGGTCGCAGATCCAATGCAACCCCCTGATCATCGACGGCGTCCTCTACGGCACCACGCCGGGCCTGAAGCTGATGGCCCTGGACGCCGCCACCGGCCGGGAGCTGTGGCGGTTCGATCCCTTCGCCGGCGCGGACAGAAACTCCTCGCTCGGCGTCAACCGCGGGGTGGTTTACTGGGCCGGTGGCGCCGAGCCCTGCGTGTACTTCACCGCCGATCACTACCTGTACGCGGTCCGGGCCCGGGACGGACGCCCGGTCGAGTCCTTTGGCGACGGCGGACGCGTGGACCTGCGCGAAGGGCTGGGCCGGGACGTCTCCGGCCTTCACGTCCTATCCAACACGCCCGGCGCGGTCTGGAACAACCTGCTGATCCTGGGCACGCGCGTAGCCGAGGGCCCGGGACCTTCCGCTCCGGGCCATATCCGGGCTTACGACCTCCGCACCGGCCGTCTGGTCTGGACCTTTCACACCATCCCGCAGCCGGGCGAGTTCGGCTACGAGACCTGGCCGCCGGACGCATGGAAATATGCCGGGGGCGTCAATTGCTGGACCGGCATGGCCGTGGACGTGCAACGCGGCTGGGTGTTCTGCCCGACCGGTTCGGCGGCCTTCGATTTCTGGGGCGGAGACCGTCTCGGCGCGAACCTGTTCGCCAACTGCCTCCTGGTTCTGGACGCCGCCACCGGTCGCCGCATCTGGCATTTCCAAGTCGTCCACCACGACCTGTGGGACCGTGACCTGCCCGCTCCGCCCAACCTCCTGACCGTCGAACACGAGGGCCGTCGCATCGAGGCCGTCGCTCAATGCACGAAATCCGGTCATGTGTTTCTCTTCGATCGCGAAACCGGCCGGCCGTTGTTCCCGGTCGAGGAAACGGTCGTCCCGCCGTCGGACCTGGAAGGCGAATCCGCCTGGCCCACGCAACCGCTGCCGCGCAAACCAGCCCCGTTCGCCCGGCAGGTCTTCAGCGCGGCGGAAATCACCGACCGCACCCCGGAGGCCCGGCGCGCGGTCATGGAACGCTTTGTCCGGCTCCGGCCGCATGTGCCCTTCATGCCCCCCAGCCGCGAGGGCACCCTGATCTTCCCCGGTTTCGACGGCGGGGCCGAATGGGGCGGCGCGGCGGTGGATCCGGAACGGGGCATCCTCTACGTCAACAGCAACGAAATGGCGTGGATTCTCACCATGGTGGAAACCGGCGCCGGCACCAACGCCGTGCCCCTCACCTCCGGCCAGCAGATCTTCAACCGGATCTGCGCCGCCTGTCACGGCCTCGACCGCCGCGGCGACCCCACCCGCACCATCCCCAGCCTCATCGGCGTCGAACGCCGCCTCACCAAGGACCAGGTCCATTCCCTCCTGCAAACCGGCCGCGGCGTCATGCCCTCCTTCGGCTTCCTGAGCGAGTGGCAGCGCGAGTCGGTGGTGGCCTTCCTCTTCGGCGAGGAAGCCCCCGACGCCGCCAAGGAAGCCATGACCGGCGATGAACTCCTCGGCCGCTCGCCCTACACCCACACCGGCTACAACCGGTTTTTCGATCCGGACGGCTATCCCGCCGTGCGTCCTCCCTGGGGCACGCTCAACGCCATCGACCTGAACACCGGCGAATACCTCTGGCGGATTCCCTTGGGCGAACTGCCCGAACTCACCGCCCAGGGCCTGCCGCCCACCGGAACCGAGAACTACGGCGGGCCCATCCTCACCGCCTCCGGCCTGCTGTTCATCGGGGCCACCAAGGACGAAATGTTCCGCGCCATCGACGCCCGCAACGGCCGCATCCTCTGGCAGACCAAACTGCCGGCCGGCGGCTACGCCACCCCCGCCACCTACGAGGTCGGCGGCCGGCAATACGTGGTCATCGCCTGCGGCGGCGGCAAAATGGGCACCCCCTCCGGCGACGCCTACGTCGCTTTCGCCCTGCCCGAGTGACGGCGCCCCGCCGCGCCTCTCCCCACCAAGGCGGCGCCCTGCCCCGCCGGCGCCGGCGCCCGCGTCGTTGGCCGGCCCCTCGCCCAGAAAGGGATTGCCTCCCGGCCGGCAACGGCTTCATCCTTGGGGCGCAGTTCGTTGGAAACACAAAGGCAAAGGAAACTCACACCATGTCGCAGATCATTTATCACCCGAGCATCGAGGGCGCCCAGCACGGCGCCAAGTCCCTCACCCAGTTCCTCGATTGGGCCAAGGCCTCCGGCGCCACCGGCGCCCAGCCCTCCAACTACATGCTGGAGGACGGCGACGGCTTCATGAGCCCCCAGGCCATCAAAGACGCCTTCGAATCCCGCGGCATGACCCTCGACGGCGTCTCCTGTCACTGCCCGCTCTGGGTCCACACCACCGCTTGGACCGGCAGCCCCACCATCCGGCCCTTCCTCCCCGCCGACGTCGCCAAGAAATCCCCCGAGGAGATCGAGGCATGGGCCGAGACCTACCTGCTCAAGCTCATGGACCTCTGCGCCGAACTCGGCGTCAAGATCCTCCCCACCTTCTGGGGCGTGGCCTTCGGCTGGGAGGTCGCCACCGGCTATCCGTGGGGCTTCTGGGCCGGCCCGGACTACGACCTGATCGAGGAAGGCAAGGAGCGCTTCGTCAAGAAGACCGCCCGCATCCGCGACCACGCCAACAAACTGGGCATCTACCTCGCCCATGAAATCCACCCCGGCACCGCCGCCTGCTGCGCCGACGACTTCAACCTGCTGGTCGAAATCTGCGACGGCGACAAGTGCCTGGCCGTCAATGCCGACCCCTCCCACTGCTGGGAGGGCGAAAACTGGGAAACCCGCTTCCGCAAGGTGGCCGACCGCGTGTACGCCTGCCACGTCAAGAACTACGTCATCCGCCCGGGCTTCCCGCTCCGCGCCATGAAACCGCGCTGGCCGGACCGCGCCATGCAGTTCGTGGACATCCCCAGCGGCGACCTGAACATGCTCCGCTACGTCGAGATGCTCATCGACATCGGCTACCCGCAACGCTACTGCGAGGTCATGGGCCGGCAGACCGCCCCGCTGGTCGTCGAAGCCGAAAGCGCCTATCGCGACGTCGATGCCACCAGCGCCAACGGCATCCAGTACGTCCGCGACTACCTCTGCTTCCCGCTGGCCAGCGGCTCCTTCGAGGACGGCATGGGCGCCTGAGCGGCGAACCGCCAACCTCCCCGAAACGAAACGAGGGCATCGCTCCGATGCCCTTTTTTCGTGTCCCCGGCCGGCCCCGCGCCACCCGGCAAGGCGGTCATTCCCTTGCCGAGCTTCCGCCCGCGGCCTGGCACCGGCACGGATCGCAACCTTGCCGTTGGCGTGAAATTTGGCCATGTACTTCGCCATGAGCAGGTCCGTCGATGTCGCCGAATTCAAGAACCGGTTCTCGGAGCTGCTGGCTTGGGTCGAGCAGGGCGGTGAATTGATTGTCTGTCGGCGCAACGTCCCGCTGGCCCGCCTCCAACCCATTCGCAAG
>RFJD01000073.1 GCA_003695015.1 Verrucomicrobiota bacterium
GCGTTACCCGGTGCACCTGGGTCATCCGGCCTGGGGGACGTTTCCGCGGGAAGCCGAGGCCGGCACGCTGGCCCGACGGCTGCAACGGGCCGGCTACGCGACCGCCATCGCCGGCAAATGGCAGCTCACCTTGTTGGGCCGGGAACCGGATCACCCGCACCGGCTGGGTTTCGACACCTACTGCCTGTTTGGCTGGCACGAAGGACCGCGTTACCACCAGCCGTGGATCTGGCAGGACGGCCGCCGGCGCGAGGATGTGGCCGACCGCTACGGGCCGGACGTCTATGTCGAGTTCCTCATCGACTTCATGAAGCGCCATCGGGAGGGGCCGTTTTTCGCCTTTTATTCGATGGCCCTCTGCCATGCGGTGTCGGACGACTTCCAACCCGCGCCCCCGTACGGTCCCAAAGGGCGCTACGAAAACTTCGCCGAGATGATGGCGGCGATGGATGAACGGGTCGGACGGCTGGTCGAGGCGGTGGACCGGCTGGGGTTGGCGGAGCGGACGCTGATCTTCTTCCTGACCGACAACGGGTCGCCTCGCAGTGTCTATGTCCGGCACGAGAACGGCCGGTTCCAGAGCGAGAAGGTGGTGTCGCGCTGGCGGGGGCAACTCATTCCGGGAGGGAAGGGAACGGTGACCGACTGGGGCATCCGCGTGCCCGGGATCGCCCGTTGGCCGGGCCGGATCGCGTCGGGATCGCGATCCGGGGCGTTGATCGATCTGAGCGATCTCCTGCCCACCTTCTGCGAACTGGCCGGCGTGCCGGTGGCGGCCGCGGAGGGGCTGGACGGACGCTCCTTCGCCGGGTTGCTGCAAGGCGGACAAGACCCGGGCCGCGAGTGGGTGTTTTCCCAATCCAAGCCCAACCTCTGGTGCCTCCGGACGCGGGAATGGAAGCTGCGCTCCGACGGCACCCTGTGGCGGATCCCGGGCGAAGCCGACACCGAAACGCGGGTGGAGCCGGCCGAAGCCGGCCCCGAGGCCGTCCAAGTTCGCGCGAAGTTGGAGGCCATCCGGGCGCGGTTGTTCGGCCCGTAAGGGCGACCGACGAAAGCGCGTCGGGCGGCCGGCCCGCCGGTCCGGTTTTTCAGCGGTGGTACTCGAGCACCTGGCCGTCGGCTTCGAGGCGTTGGCGGAGCCGGTCGTACGGCAGGTCCTGCACGGCGCAACCGGCCTCCAGCGACAAAGCCGCCGCCGTGGCGGCCGACTGGCCGAGGATCATGAAAACCGGTTCCATGCGGATGGAGCCGTAGGCGACATGGGAGGCGCTCACGCACACCGGCACCAGCAGGTTGTGGACCTGGCGGCGGGGCGGCAGGAGCGCGCCGTAGTCGATGGGATAGGGGCGGGGCAGCCGCACGCCCAGGTCGCCTTCGTTTTGCACGTGGCCTTCGGGGGTGATGTACCGCTGGACGTTGTGGGAATCGATGTTGTAGGAGCCCATGCCGACCGGCCGGGGCGTGGGTTGGCGGCCGAAGAGATGGTGCTCGGTCACGACGAAGTCCCCGATCATCCGGCGGGCCTCGCGCACGTAGATTTGATGCGGCCAGTGGCCGTTGTCGGTGAACTCGTCCCGGGCCAGACCCCAGCGCTGCATCCTTTCGCGGACCTCGGCGGGCACGCGGGGATCGTTGGCGATGAAGTAGAAGAGGCTTTTCTGGTACCGCTCGTGTTCCCGCAGGATCTCGCGTCGGCGGGCGTAAGAGGCCTCGGGGTAGTCGTAGTTGGCCCCCAAGTAATCGGTGCTCATGGGGCCGTGGTTGTTGGTGTCGGTCTTGCGGTTCGGGATGGGATCGAACTTCTGGAACGTCTCCCGCCAACCGGCCTCGAAGATGCGGAGCAATAGGAGGAACTCGTCCGGGTCGTAGCCCTCGGGGCGCGGGAACGGCACGCGGTTTTCCGGCACGTCGGTCAGGCAGAGCCGGAAACAGTACGCTTGGACGCGATGGTCGCCGCTGCCCTTTTCGCCGGGCGGGTCGGGGCTGACGTGCCGCAGCAGCCCGCTGGCGGGGTCGCCGGGGATGCGGTACGGGCTGATGGGTTGGGGCAGCACGCCGAAATGGTGCCGGTGATGGAGGACGCCCGTCTGCACGCCCGCCCACTTCTCGCCGTACACGTCGCGCCCCTCCCGGCCGACGGTGTAGTCCACGCCGGCCGCCGCCATGAGGTCGCCCTCGTAGGTGGCGTCGATGAACATCCGGCCCGTGAAGGTCCGGCCGCTGAGCATCCGAATCGCCTTGATTTGGCCGCCTTCCCGGATGACGCCGTTCTCCCGGTCCAGCCATTCGTCCCGGAAAACGGGGATGTCGTGTTCGCGCACGAGGCCGTCGAAGACCTGTTCGGCCACGTGGGGTTCGAAGATCCACATGGTGCGGCGTTCGCCGTCGATGGCCGGGGTGCCCTGGCCGCGGTTGCCGTATTCCTCCCGGCGCTGCCAGCGCCACGCCTCCGGCTTCTGATAGTGCCGCCAGATGCGGTGGTAGAACTCCCGGGCCAGGCCGCCGATGACGGCTTTGTTGCCGGTGTCGGTCCAGCCCAACCCGCCGCTGGAAAGGCCGCCCAGGTGGCGATCCGGCCCGACCAGGACGACCGAACGTCCCATCCGCCTGGCTTGGACGGCGGCGATGACACCGGCGGAGGTGCCGCCATAGACCACCACGTCGTACGCGGCCGCCGGGCTGGCGGGCGCGGGCGTTGCCGCCAGCCAAAGGGGCAGGGCCGCCGCCAGCAGGCGACTCCGACTCGTTTTCCGGGCGAGGTGCATGGGCGGATTAAGACCGGCGAAGAGCGGTCTTGTCGAGATCGGGTTGCCTTGGGGATGACTCCGGGGGAGCGTCCGGCTAGGCGTTTTCAATTCGCCGAGCAAAAGGCTTTGACAAGGGCAGGGGAGGCGATTTTACTGACCGGTCCTGAGAGTGACCGGTGGTGGGA
>RFJD01000407.1 GCA_003695015.1 Verrucomicrobiota bacterium
CAGACCGTAGGAGCGGCCACAAGGTCAAGGCATCGAGATGGGTCTTTCGCCCCGTGTTGCCGCCGATGAGCTTCTCGCCGCCTTGCGCCGGCAGTATGTGCCATGGTCAGCGGCATGGCCCCCACCCACCCTTTCGACGTTTACCGCGCGTGGGCCCCGGACTTGCCGTGTGGAGTTCCAGCGCCCGCCGATTGCCGGCGGGCATGCCGCATGGACCGGCCGCGGGGCGCCTCCCGTTCACAGCGGCCGGAGACGCGGCCATTCCAGTTCGAAGCCCTGCCGGCGAAGGTTCTGCTGGAAGTCGGCCAGCAGTTTCGGGGTGTTGCGCACCTGGCGCGGCATCGCCCTGCGGGCCTGACAAAATGCCGCCAGCGCCCCGGCGGCTTCGCCCACGTTCCATTCGACCGGGTGGAGCCGGTAGGCGCCGTTGGTGATGTGCGTGGCGCCGAGGTTCTTGGCCCCGGCCAGCAGGTTCTCGATACGCCGCGGGATCAGCGCTCCCAACGGGATCTGGAAGGGCAGTGAGCTCAGGTCCAGGTAGTTGTTCCCGCCGGTCGTGGGGTGCAGGTCGATCCGATAAGCCCCCACCCCGACGCTGTCGGGGAAGTGCTCGGCGGTGACCTCCTCCCGGGCCTTGCCGGTGAGGGCCATGCGCGCCTCGGTGGCGATGTGTTGCTCGGTGATGGTGAACTCGGCCCGAAGCCGGCGCGACTCGCGAATGTAGGGCGCCCGGGCCAGACCGTCGGGGCCGCCCGTCACGTCGGCCCGGAGACGCAGACCTTTCCAGCCCGTCCCGCCGTCGGGCCGCGGCGCTTCGGTTTGCATCCAGTACAGCAGGGACAGGCTGAGTTGTCGGGCGCGGGCCAGGTGCCGTTCGGCCTCCGACGGCGGCGCCTCGACCAGCGGTCCCAACCAGTAGTCGTTTTGCGGCCAGTTGATCAGGCAGATGTCGCTGCGGTACGTGCCCGGGGCGAACTGACCCGCCGCCAAGATGCGACGGTACAGCCAAAGGTTCGGTCCGCCGGTCTTGAGGGTGGGATCAAAAACATGTTCGCGCGGCTGCAGGGTGATCGGATGGGTCGTCCGCCAGCTCAACAACGGCCCCGGCCAGGGCGGCTGCAACTCCGGCACGTAGGCGCGCCAGAAGTCGTATTCCGCCGGCCGCTCGATGGTGTGGTCCTCCCCCTCGAGGTAATCGACCGCAAAACACCACGTGAACGCCTGCTGGTTGAGCGGTTGGGGCTCGGCGGGCGCGTGCGGTTCGCCGGTCTCGCGGCGTGACTCGGCGCCGGTCACGTACTCCGCGCCCGTGAGCGGCAACAGGTCGCCCAGCTCCGTGGCGTCCACGAACCACGGCGCGGCCAGGGTCCGGCGCGTTCCCGTCCGGCGGTCCTCGACCTCGACCGCCCGGACGCGATCCCGGTCCACGTCGGCCGCCACCGGCACGTGTTCCGGAAGCACGGTCAACCGCCCGGCGCTCAAGTGCGGCGCCAACATTTCACCGAGAACGGCCAAGGCCACCCGCGGTTCATGGCACAGACGCGAGACCCAGCCGTTGCCCGGATTGAGCTCCCGGCGGGCACGGGCGTCCGGCGTGAGGGGATAGTGCTCGCGGTAATAGGCCCGCACGCCCTCCCGAAACCGGCGGTAGCTGCGGGTGCAACCGAAACGCTCGATCCAGGGATGCTCGTCCGGCGGCACGGCCTGGGAAGTCAATTGGCCCCCGATCCAGTCCGTCGCTTCGGTCATGATCACCCGCAACCCGGACCGACATGCCGCCAGCGCCGCCGCGCAACCGCCCGTGCCGCCGCCGACGATCACCAGGTCGGCCGCCAACTCCCGCCCGGTCGCTCCAACCGTCCGCCCCGCCAACCACCACGGCGCGCCCAAGGCGCCCGCGGCCAACCGGTGAATGAAACTCCGTCGATTCATCGTGCTGCCTCTGTGGTTCGTCAATCCGACCCTTTGCCCAACGGGAACCGACGCCGCGTATCCCACATCCCGCCACGAACGGCAAGCCCGCCCGGGCGTCCACCGGTCCAACCGAACAAACAAACTCGACGGCGCTGCCGCCCGACACCGCGCCGCCATGAGGGAGATCGGCGGCGCACTTATAAAAAGACCCAAACCGACGGCCCGATCCGTTGCCGCGACCCCGGCGGTCTTCGCGGGACGCCTCGAGCCGACGGTTCAATTCCCCGCCAGGTCCGGCCGCGGGATCACCGGCAACAGCAGGTGCGACGGGTGGTCGGCGTCGTGAAGGATGGTTTGCGTGGCTTTGACCGGATGCTCCGCGGCGGCAAACGGATCGGCGGTGTTGGGGTTGCGATCGAACCGCGGGAAGTTGCTGCTCGAGACTTCGAGCCGGATGCGGTGCCCGCGCCGGAACAGGTTGCTCGTCACCCACAGGTCGATCTCATAGCGATGGACCTTGCCCGGCTCGATCAGTGTCGGCTCCGTGTCCGAGTCCCGGTAACGCGCCCGGATGATGCCTTCGCACAAATTGAAGGCGCGCCCGTCCGGATGCACGTCCACCAGTTTGCCGGTGAAATCGGTGTCCGGCGCCGTGCTGGCGGCGTAAAGGATGAGCCGGACCGGCCCGGTCACTTCCACCGGTTCCTCCAGCGGCGGCGTGGTGTAAACCAACACATCGGCTCGCCGCTCGATTTCGGTTTGATCGAACGGACCGCTGGGTAGCGCCACCAGGTTGTTGCCGCCGTGGGTGGGGACCGGGTTCTCCGGGTCATAGACGAACGAGTCGGCGGGCTC
>RFJD01000074.1 GCA_003695015.1 Verrucomicrobiota bacterium
ACATGAAACGCCGCTGTCAGTTTCCGAGTGTCGATTGGCGCCGCGTCCGGTGGGGAACACATGCCGGCGGGGTTGGGTTGGTCGCGGGCCGGACGCCACGGCCGTTTTTCCGGGCCGTGGCGGTCTGCCTGTTGTTGATGTCCGGCTTTATGAGCACCGTGCAGTCTGCGAGTCAAACCACGCCCCCGCGAAGCGAAATCCCGGAACAGTACCGCTGGGACCTCTCGGTGATGTACCCCTCCGACGAGGCTTGGCAGCAGCACTACCAGGAACTGGAGGGCCGGATCGCCGAGCTGGCCGGGTTGAAAGGCACCTTGGGCAACGGCCCCGAAGCCCTGTTGAAGGCGCTCAAGCTCCGGGACGATCTGAACGTCCAGATCGAGAAGCTCTATGCCTTCGCGGTCATGGCCCATCACGAGGACATGACCCAGCCGGGACCGCTGGCCCGCTATCAGAAGGCGCAAACGCTGGCCACCCGGTACGACGAGGCGACTTCGTGGTTCCAGCCGGAGCTGCTGCAGATTCCCGAGGAGCAGTTGAAGCAGTGGCTGAAGCGCCCGGAGCTGGCCGTTTACGCCCATTACTTCGATGACCTGCTCCGCTCCCGGGCCCACATCCTGTCGCCGCGGGAGGAGGAATTGCTGGCGATGTCCAGCAAGGCGGTGCATGCGGCCGATCAGGCCTATTCGCTGCTGACGAACACCGAGCTGCGCTGGCGGAAGGTCCGCGATCCCGAGGGCAACGAGGTCGAGATGACCACGCCGATGTTCTACCAAGCGCTCTACTCGAAGGACCGCGATTACCGCCGGCGGGCGTTCACGGCATACTGTTCGAGCTTTCTGGACGTGAAAAGCACCCTGGCGGCGACGCTGGCCGGGACGATGGAAGGCGACTGGTTCTACTCCCGGGCGCGACATTACGGGAGCTGCCTCGAGCGGTCCCTGGACGCCGAGAACCTGCCGGTGTCGGTCTATCACAACCTGATCCAGACCATCCGCCGGCATCTGCCGCTGCTGCACCGGTACACCGCCCTCAAAAAGCGGACGCTCGGACTCGACGGGGTCCATTTCTACGACCTGTACGTGAACCTGGTGGACATCCCGGAGAAGCGCTACACCTTCGAGCAGGCTCGGGAACTGGTGCTGGCGGGCATCGAGCCGTTCGGTCCCGACTACCAGGCGGTGATGCGCAAAGCCTTCGAGTCGCGCTGGATCGACGTCCTCCCCAATCGCGGCAAGATGAGCGGCGCCTACAACATGGGCACCTACCTCTCACCGCCCTACGTGCTGCTGAACTTCACCGGCACCTTCAACGACGTCTCGACCGTGGCCCACGAGTTGGGGCACGCCATGCAGAGTTGGTTCGCCGCCAAGAACCAACCGCCGGTGTATGCCGGGTACCCCATGTTCACCGCCGAAGTCGCCTCGACCGCCGCCGAGATCGTCTTCAAGCAGTCCATGCTCAAGCGGACGACCGACCCGGCCGAAAAGGCGTTCCTCATCAACCAGATGCTCGAGGACATGCGTCAGACGGTCTTCCGGCAGACGAAGTTCGCCGAGTTCGATCTGGCGGCCCACCAGATGGCCGAGAAGGGCGAGCCGATGACCGCCGACGCCCTCATGGCCAGGGCAAGACAGATCCACGCCGACTATTACGGGCCCGACTTCGTGATGGATCCGGAACTGGATGTCGAGTGCCTGCGCATCCCGCATTACTACCGCAACTTCTACGTTTACCGCTACGCCACCAGCTATTGCGCGGCCGCGGCCATCGCCCGCCGGATCCTGGCCGGCGAACCGGGGGCGGTGGATGACTGGATGGCGTTCCTCAAGGCCGGCAACAGCCTCTACGCCCTGGACATGCTCAAGTTGGCGGGCGTGGACATGACCACCCCCAAACCGATCGAGGAGGCCATGGCGTTGTTCGAGGAGCTGTTGACGGAGTTGGAACGGCTCCTGCCGCAGACCCGGGCCGCCGCCGCTTCCCAACCTTGAGCGGATCCGCCACGCCGAGACCGGTCGTTCTCGAGGTCCGGGGCCTCTCGAAGGCCTTCCCGGGCGTGCAGGCGTTGGACCGGGTGGACCTCGAGCTGCGGGCGGGCGAGGTCCACGCCCTGATGGGCGAAAACGGGGCAGGCAAGTCCACGCTCATGAAGGTCCTGGCCGGGATCCACCCCCCGGACGCCGGGAGCATCCGTTTCGAGGGCCGCGAGGTCACGATCCCCGATCCCCACACCGCCGCGCGGCTGGGCATCGGCATGATCCATCAGGAGTTGATGCCCTTCGCGGAAATGACGGTGGCGGAGAACATCCTGATGGGCGCGGAACCGACGCGGCGATTGCCCGGCTGGGTGGACCGCCGCCGTCTGCGCGACGAGGCGGCGCGGCATCTGGCGAGGTTGGACGTGGCCATTCCGCCCGAGACGCGGATGGCCGACCTGACGGTCGCCCAGATGCAGACCGTGGAAATCGCCCGCGCCTTGGCCCGGGCGGCGCGGGTGTTGATCATGGACGAGCCGACCTCGGCGTTGTCGGAACGGGAGACGGAGGCGTTGTTCCGGGTGATCGACGAACTGCGGCGGCAGGGGCTGGCCATTCTCTACAGCTCGCACCGGATGGACGAGGTCCATCGGCTGGCGGACCGGATCACGGTGTTGCGCGACGGCCGTCGGGTGGGGACGCGGCCGGCGAAGGAGTTGGACGAGGCGACGTTGATCCAGTGGATGGTGGGGCGGGAGTTGGGGGAGTCGAAACGGCGCGAGGCGCTGTCACCGGGGCCGGAGGTGCTTCGCCTGGAGGGGTTGACCGGCCACGGGTTCGACCAGGTCAGCCTCACCGTGCGGCGGGGCGAGGTGGTGGGACTGGCTGGTCTGATGGGCGCGGGCCGGACGGAGCTGCTGGAAGCCGTGTTCGGCCTGCGTCCGGTGCGCGCGGGCCGGGTCTTCGTGGAAGGCCGCGAAGTGCGGGTGCGTCGTCCGGCCGATGCCTGGCGGGCGGGGATTGCGCTGGCGCCGGAGGACCGGCAGCTCACCGGGTTGGTGCCGCCGATGTCGGTGGCCGCCAATCTGACCTTGCCGAGCCTGCGGGCGTTTTGCCGGGCGGGTTGGATCGACCAAGGCCGGGAAGGGCGGGCGGTGCGCGAGCAGGTCAACCGCCACCGCATCCGGACCGCCGATCCCCGCCAGCCGGTCCGTCACCTCAGCGGCGGCAACCAGCAAAAGGTCGTCCTGGCCAAGGCCCTGCTCACCCGGCCGCGGGTGTTGTTGCTGGATGAGCCAACCCGCGGGATCGACGTCGGGGCGAAGGCCGAGGTTTACGAGCGGATCGCGGAATGGGCGCGGGAGGGCATGGCGATTCTCATGGCCTCGTCCGAATTGCCCGAACTGCTGCGGCTGTGCGACCGGATCCTTGTGATGCGGGAAGGGCGGGTGGTCGGCGAGTTGCCGGGGTCGGCGGCCACGCAGGAGGCGGTGCTGGCGCTGGCGATGCCGGGCGGCCCGGCCGGACGACAAGCGGAGGTGACCTCATGAAGGCGAAGCCTTCCAACGGCGAACCCGGGACGCCGCGACCGCCGCGTCCCGGCGGGGGGCTGCGGCGCGACTGGTTCGGGCGCTTCGGCCTGCCATTGGCGCTGTTGGGCATCGGTTTGGCCCTGAGCCTGAGCGCTCCGGGCTTTCTCACCACGCAGAACCTGTTGATCGTGGCCCGGCAGATCGCCATCAACGCGATTCTCGCGGTGGGGGTGACCTTCGTGTTGTTGACCGGCGGCGTGGACCTCTCGCTCGGCTCGGTGGTGGCATTGGCGGGGGTGACGGCGGCGAGTTTCGCGCATCCGGGGGATTGGCCGGTGCTGGTGCCGGTGTTGGTCGGGGTGGGGACGGGCATGGTTTGCGGGGGCATCAACGGGGTGATCGTCACCCGCGGCCGGGTGGCGCCGTTCATCGTCACGCTGGGCATGATGACGGCGGCGCGGGGTCTGGCACTGGTCTTGAGCCGGGGGCGGCCGGTGTCGAATCTGAGCCGGGAGTTCACTTGGCTGGGCAGCGCGGACGTCTTGGGTGTGCCCGTGCCGGTGTGGATTCTGATCGGCGTCAGCGTGGCTTCGTTCGTGTTTCTCCGGCATTTCCGCTGGGGGCGCTAC
>RFJD01000408.1 GCA_003695015.1 Verrucomicrobiota bacterium
CCGGCCAACGCCAACGCCAACAAACCGCCAAACCAAGGGGAAAGGAACTTCTTGTTCATCACAGCAGCCAACAGAGTCCACGCTCGGGAACGGTCCCGTTGGTCATGGGCCACGGGACCGCCCGGGCGCCGGAAAAAGCTCCGCAAGACCCGCGCTGCATCGGGGCGCCCGGCGACGACGTCGCCCTCATGGACCAACTGGACATGGCGCGAGTATGCCGCTCCCCCAACTCCCGTCAACCGGGGAGAAGCCGGGCGCAACCAGCCCCACTGAAGGTCGGGGTCCCCGGTCCATCAAAGAGACCGGTCAAAGGACCGCGCTGAGCAGGAAGTCGCCTCCGTGGCCGAGCCGGCCGGAACACGCCGCCGGTGGAACAGGCTTTTCCGCTTTTCCGCCCCGGCGCGGGCCTCCCCGGCCATCCCCTGCAAAGAAAAGGCTGTCCCCCGACTCGAGGGACAGCCTGATGTCGAGAGCCACTGCTTCCGGCTCAGTTGGCCGGTTCACATGGGGTGGGGCAGATGTGATCGATCCAGAGCTCCTGACCGCCGATGGCCATCGTTTCAATGATCCCCACGACTTGTAGCCTGCCCTTCGTGGCATCGGTCATGAAGACGTGGATGGTTGCTCCGCCCAAGGTCTTCCCGTCCAAGTCCGAAGGTGCACCCACGTTGGCCAGTTCGCCGTTGATCTCCAGGTTCACGTTGCCGCCGTAGTGGCCGAAGTGGAGCGTGAGTTCGGCCATGCAAGCCCGGAAGGTGAGGCGGGCGTTGATGTTGTTGAGGTTCAGATCCTGACCCGAATGTCCGGCCTGCTGGCTGGTATCCACCATGGCCTTGCCGTCGGGATACAATGTCCCGTCGGCCCACGTGAACGGTTCCATGGTAAACCGTACGGGCAACTCGACGAAGAAGTCACCCACCCCATAGGTGGCACCCGCTTGCAGACCCTCGAAGTCCACACACGGGACGGCGACCACGCACGGCGCGGGGCAAAGGTGGTCGATCCACAGCTCCTGGCCGCCGATGGCGAACGAGGTGATCCGGCCGTCGAGAACCAGCCGGCCCTTGCCGCCGCCCAGATCGGTCACCGTCACCGTCACCCCGCCGACCACCGCGCCGTTCAGATCCACGAGGTCGGCCGTGTTCCGCAGCTCGCCGTTGACCTCCAGGTTCACGTTGCCGCCGTATTCGCCGAACAGCAGGCTCAGGCCGCCGGCACAATCCGGCAGTCGCAGCCGCAGGTTGACGTTGTTGAGGTTGACGTCCTGGCCCAGATGCCCGGCCTTTTGGGCCGTGTCGATCTTCGCCAGACCGATGTCAGTCCATGTGCCGCCAGCCCACTGGAAGTGCTCGACGACGAAGTCCGCACCACCGTCGCTGAACGTATCGCCAACCTTGTAGGTCGAGCCGGCCGGCGGATCCTCGAACTCGATGCAGCGTTGCACCACGACACACGGCTTCAGGCAGATGTGGTCGATCCACAGCTCCTGACCGCCGATGGCGAAGGAGGTGATCTGGCCGTCGAGGACCAGCCGGCCCTTGCCGCCGCCCAGATCGGTCACCGTCACCGTCACCCCGCCGACCACCGCGCCGTTCAGGTCCATGAAGTCGGCCACGTTCCGCAGGTCGCCGTTGACCTCCAGGTTCACGTTGCCTCCGTATTCGCCGAACAGCAGGCTCAGGCCGCCGGCACAATCCGGCAGTCGCAACCGCAGGTTGACGTTGTTGAGGTTGACGTCCTGGCCCAGATGCCCGGCCTTTTGGGCCGTGTCGATCGTCGCCACGCCGGTGTCGGTCCATGTGCCGTTACCCCACTGGAACCGCTCCACCAGGAAGGTGTAACCGGTGTCCACGAACGTCTCGCCCACTTTGTAGGTCGAGCCGGCCGGCGGGTCCTCGAACTCGATGCAGGGCGCCACCGGGCATTTCACCGGGTCCACCGGACAAACCGTGACCACGGAAGGACACTGGGTGACCGCCGCCGGACATTGGGTTGGCACCGCGGCGCACTGGGTGGGGACGGCCGGGCAGATGGTGGCCGCCGGCGGGCACATCGTCGGCAACGGCGGACACTGGGTCGGTTGCGGGGCACAGACCGTGGGCAGGGCCGGACACTGGGTTGGCTGCACCGGACATTGGGTCACGCCACCCCCCGGCCCGGCACAGATGGTCGGTTGCTGCACGCAAATCGTGACCACCACCGGACACTGCGTGGGCACCGCATCGGCGGGACAGAGGGTGGGTTGTTCCGCACACTGGGTGGTCGAGCCGCCCGCCGGATCCGGGCATTGGGTGGGAACCAGCAGGCAAGTGGTCGGTTCCTTCGGACACTCGGTCGGCTGGACCGGACATTGCGTGGCCACGGGGGATTGCGGACAGATCGTGTCCTCCACCGGACAGGCCGTGGGCTCGACCGGGCACTCCGTCACGTTGCCCGTGGGATCCGGACACATCGTCGGCTGGATCCAGCATTCGGTGGGCACCACCGGACATTCGGTGGGAACCGGATTCACCGGGCAAAGCGTCGTCGCCTCCGGGCATTCGGTCTGCGCGCCGGTTGGATCCGGGCATACCGTCGGCTGGACCACGCAGAAGGTCACCACCTGCGGACATTCCGTTCGCTGGACCGGACATTCGGTGGGAACCGGGTCAATCGGGCACTGCGTTTTATAGGCCGGACACCGGGTGGGTTCCACCGGACATTCCGTCACCGCTCCGTTGGCCGGCGGGCATTCGGTGGGGATCACCACGCATTCGGTCGGCAGCAGGGGACACTGCGTCGGCGTGGGATCCGGCACGCACTCGGTGGGCTTGATCGGACACTGGGTCACGCTGCCATCCGGCGGCGGACAGACGGTGGGCACATCGGCGCACTCGGTCGGCTTGACCGGACACTGCGTGGGCACCGGGTCAATCACGCATTCGGTCGGTTTGACTGGACATTGGGTCGGCACCGGGTCGATCACGCATTCGGTCGGCAAAACCGGACATTGAGTGCTCGCCTCAGGACACCGGGTGGCCTCCACCGGACATTCTGTCGGTGTCGGGAAAGGAAGGCACTCAGTGGGGCGCAGCGGGCACTCCGTGGGCGCCGGCTCCACCACGCACTCCGTCGGCTTGATCGGACACTGCGTCACGCTCCCATCCGGTGGCGGACAGGCCGTGGGAACATCCCCACACTCGGTGGGCA
>RFJD01000409.1 GCA_003695015.1 Verrucomicrobiota bacterium
CCCGGGTCGAGCTGGTCGCCGTCCGCTATGGCGAATCCACCTTCCGGGAGTCCGCCGCCATCGAAGGCGGCGATCCCGACCGCCGGATTCCCTTTGCTTGGGCCTTCTGGTTGATCCGGTCCCCGGACCGCGTGGTGCTGGTGGATACCGGCTTCGAAAATGAAGAACTCCGGCGGCGATGGGGCATTCGTGGCTATGAACCGCCGCTCCGGCGCCTCGGTCGCCTGGACATCACGCCGGAGCAGGTGACCGACATCGTGCTCACGCACCTGCACTGGGATCACGCCGGCTGTGCCGACCGTTTCCACCGAGCCCGCCTCTGGCTCCAACAGCGCGAATGGGAGCACGCCCGGAATTCGCTCGGTCCGGATCGCCCCACCGCCCGGGGCATGGAACGCCGCACCTTGGAAGCCCTCGAGCAAGCCAGCGCGGAAGGGCGTCTCCGGCTGGTTGACGGGCGGGCCGAGGTCGCGCCGGGCATCGAACTGATCCTCTTGGGCGGCCATACCCCCGGCTGCCAGGCCGTCCGCGTCCTCACCCCCGAAGGCCCCTGGGTTCTGGCCAGTGACAACTGCTACCTCCGGCGCAATCTGGAGGAAGACCGTCCGGTGGGAACGGCGGTGGAGCCGGACCAAGCCCGCCAAGCCCTGGCCACCCTGCGCCGACTGGCCGGAAGCCCCTCCCGGATCATCCCCGGCCACGATCCGGCCTTGTTCGTACAACGACCGCAGACGTTGCCGGGCATTGTGCGGTTGTGGCCGCCGAGGGCGGATACCGCGGACCGGGAATCCGCCCGTTGACAACGCGGGGTTCGGCGGCGGCGGGCGGCTTGGTGGCTCATGAGGTCACGGCCCCGCCCCTTGGCCGCCCCGGCAACAGCCAAGCCGCGGCGGCATAGCAGGCCAAGGCCAGCAGCAGCGTGCTCAGGTAGCCCACCTTCACCCCCAACCACAATGCCAGCACGACCGCCAGGCTGCCGGCGGCGCTGTTGATCGCGAACAGATCGGGAATCCGCGAACCCATCCCGGCGGCCGCCGCCCGTTCGAGGCCGCGCGGGAAGAATCCGCCCAGGAAAGAACCCAGCAGCGCCACCAACAGCACCGAAACCCCGTTGACCACCCACCGCGGCTGCCCGGTCAGCAACAGGGCGTTCGGCATCCACCAGCTCAACAAACCGGTCACGGCAATGCCCCCCACCAGCATGCCCAGCCCCACCCGCCGCCACAACCGCCCGCCCAGGCCGGAACTGACCAGCATCAACCCGATGGTCCAGGCCACCGACCGGGTCGCGCCCAGGAACACGTTCTGCAGCGAAAGCATCAACAGGATTTGAATGAAGAAGTACCCGAACCCAATCAGTACGTTGAACCCGCCCAGTGGGAGAGTGCGGCCCGCCCGTTCGCCCCTCATCAGACGCCACGCGAAGAAGCCGCACACCAGCGCCGCCAGCAGGGCGGTCACCCCCAACAAACGGTTCAACCGCGGCGTCTCCCGGGTGCTGACCGCCAGAAAGGGACGGTTGTTCGTGGCCGGGCTCGCGTCGAACCCGTCGCCCTCCCACCGCCAGAGGCTCCCCCGCTCGAGCATCGTGAACAACTCCGCGTATTCACCCTGCTCCTCCCGGCCCTTGTGATAGACCACCCGGGTGGGCGAGGTGCGCTTCAGCACCCGATCCAGACCCCGTTGCACCGCCCGGCCAAATTCCCCGCGAATCGGCTCCCGCGTGACGATCATGCTCACATAGAGCCGTTCGTGCCACGGGTAAAACCGCTTCATCCCCACCCCCATCCACTCCCAGATGACGAAATGCCGCGAAGGATCCTCCGCCCCGGCACGCCGGAGCGCCTCCCACAAGGTGCGAATCTGGCGGTACAACGCCAGACGTCCTTCGCGGGTCATCACCCGTTCCTCCAACAGCAGGTAGCCGCGGTCGCTGAGCCGATCCAACATCAGCTCGTAGCTTTCCACCGTGTGCAGATAGTCCGGCGGGCCCGGATGCGAGAGGCTCCGGCTGGTATGGGTGTTGATGAGCGTGATGATGTCGTAGCGGGCGCGGGTTTCCTTCAGCACCGCCAACGCGTTGCCCACCCGCGGCGCCAGGCCCGCATACGCCCGGCCGCTCTCCTCGTAAAAGTCCTCCGTCATCGCCCGGACCACGCCGGGGTTGATCTCGACGGCCGTGATCCGGTTCGTCGGCGTGATGTACTTGATCGTCTTGACGATCCCTTGGGCGGAGGAACCGATGATGAACACCCGCGGGCGGTCCACCACCCCGTACAAGACGCGCACGTCCCACACCGGGCCCGTTCCCCGGATGTCGAAAGGCCGGTAGAAACCCGATTCGTTGGGGCGGAAATGGTCGTTCGGATAACCGTCGTGGGCCACTCCGTGGTCGGACTCCCGGCGAATCACGTCGATCCGCCCGATCAACGAGTCGTACGTGCGTGCCAACTGATCCGGTTCGTACCGGCAAAATACCTTCGTCGGGTCCAGATAGTCGGCTGCCCGTGGCAGATGGCGGAACAGATTGAGCACGTCACGCTGGGCTTGGGTCCATCCCAACCAAGCCACCCCACACAGCAGGATCACCACCGACGCCCGGACGTGCCGTTCCCATGCCTGGCGGGCCCGCCAACACGCCAACCCGGCCGCCGCCAGCCACAAGCCGGTGGCCGCCAGCAGAATCTCCTCGGTGCTCAACCAATGATAACCCGCCTCCGCCAGCGCCATCCCCGCCCCCGCGCCGGCCATGTCAAACAGGTACACCTCCCCGGCCGGATACCGGGCAAAGGCCCGGACCACATAGATCACCAGCGTGAAAAACAACCCCACGGTCAGCGCGCCCAACAACCATAGCACCGGGTACCACATCAGGGCGGCCAGCAGCCCCCCCAACAGCAACGCACTGCCGAGGGCGCAAATCACGAAGCAAAGCCGGTCGTTCCCCCCCAGACGCCCCGCCACCGCCGAGGCCAGTCCCACCCCCAGGACCGCCAAGCTGATGACCTGCGTCGCCGCATAGTAGTCGTAAACATAGAGAAACGCGTGGAAAAGGACGGTCTCGGCCAGCAGGACCGTGGCCGCCACCAAGGCCACACGCCCAAGGACGCTCCATGGGGTGGGCGTCGCCCTGCCGGAGACGGCGCATGCAGGCTCTTGCGGGCCCATGATTCGTGCCTCTGATCCAAACGCAACCAGTGCAGGCCCAACCCTGATCCTGCTCCCGCTGCAAGTCAACCCTCTCGGCGCCCCGCCCGCGGCGCCTCAGCCGAAGGTCCGGCCGTTCCAACCCCAATGGCTCCGCGGCTGGTCGTGAAACAGGAGGAACAAACGGTCCGGCGGCACCTCCAACCGTTGGTGCAGAACCTCCGCCAGCCGGGCCGACAACCGCGCCGGCGCGTCATCGGGCAACCCCAGACTGGCCAG
>RFJD01000410.1 GCA_003695015.1 Verrucomicrobiota bacterium
ACAGGCCGGCATCACGTGGTATCACGACGGCCAGCCGGTGTTCAAACTGGTCAAGGAGCTGGTGGACGGCCAGCTCATGATGATTCCCGGTCGCCAGCCGATGACCCACGAAACGGTGCAACTGCGCCTCGAGGTCCGGGGGCGGAGCTACGTGGCCAGGTACCGGCCCGGCGCCCGCGGGCCTTGGCTCGAATCCGCCCGGGGCGAACTGTCGCCCCCGGGCCGGGACGAGATCAGCCTCCAAGGCTATCACGGCCCCGCCGACGCGGAGCACTGGGTCCGGTTCGACGACTTCCGGATCGTCCGGTTGAAGTGATTCGCCGGAGGGAACCCCGGCGCCGCTGGGTGGCGTTCATTTCCCGGCGGCGCGGTCTTGTTCCGCGGCCCACAGCCGGATGAACGCCGCCAGCAGGGCGCCCGCTTGGTCGGCCCTCCGGCGGCCCGTGTCCAGCACCTCTTCGTGGCTGATGGTGGTCCGCGGCGCGCGACCGGCGGCGAGGTTGGTGATGCACGACAGGGCCGCCACCCGCAGGCCGCATTGCCGGGCGACGATCACCTCCGGCACGGTGCTCATGCCGACGGCGTCGGCGCCCCAGCGGGCAAAGGCGCGAATCTCCGCCGGTGTTTCGTAGCTGGGACCGGAGACCGCCAGGTAGATGCCTTCCCGCAGGGTCAGGCCGACCTGCCGGCCGGCCTTCTTGAGCAGGCGGCGCAGGGCGGGATCGTACGCCTCGCTCAGATCCACGAACCGTTCCGCGCCTCCGCCGACGCCGCGCAGTGGATTGACCCCCATGAAGTTGATGTGGTCGCGGAGGATCATGAAATCGCCGGGCTGCAAGCGCGGGTTGATGCCGCCGGCCGCGTTGGTCAACAACACCGTCTGGACCCCCAGCGCCGCGGCCACGCGGATGGGGAAGGTGACCTGTTCCAACGAGTGCCCCTCGTAGAAATGGCAACGGCCGGCGAAAACCCACAAGGGCGTTTCGTCCAGCCGGGCCAGCAGCACACGCGCGGCATGTCCCGGGACCGTGGAGCGGGCAAACCCGGGCAAACGGGAACAAGCGGCATCGCCCACGACTTCCACCCGTTCGGCAAAGGGCTGGAAACCGCTGCCCAACACCACCGCCAGACGGGGCCGGACCGCACCGAGACGCCGCAACCGCCGGGCCGCCTCCTTCACGGCGGCCGGCGCCTGACTTGATCCACGCCGGGCAGGCTTTAGGCTCATGGCAACGAGCATGACGACGGGGTTGAACCACGAGGAAATCCGCCGCTACGCCCGGCATCTGATCCTGCCGCAGGTCGGATTGGCCGGCCAGCAGAAGATACGTCGCGCCAGCGTGTTGATCGTCGGCGCCGGCGGCCTGGGGGCGCCCATCGCCCTCTACCTGGCCGCCGCGGGGATCGGCCGGCTGGGCATCGTGGACTTCGACGCCGTCGAGCTGTCCAACCTCCAGCGCCAGGTGTTGCACGGCACTCCCGACCTCGGTCGGCCCAAGGCCGAATCGGCCCGCGACGCCGTCCGCCGGATCAACCCGCACGTCGAGGTGGACGTCCATGCCACGCGCCTGACCGCCGCCAATGCCATGGACATTCTCCGGCCCTACGACGTGGTGGTGGACGGCACCGACAATTTCCCGACCCGCTATCTGACCAACGACGCCTGCGTGCTGCTGGGCAAACCGAACGTGTACGGCTCGATCTTCCGGTTCGAAGGGCAGGCCAGCGTGTTTGCGCCGCACCTGGACGGACCGTGTTACCGCTGCCTCTACCCCGAACCGCCGCCGCCGGGATCGGTGCCCACCTGCGCCGAAGGCGGCGTGCTGGGGGTCCTGCCGGGCATCATCGGCGTCGTCCAGGCCACCGAGATCCTCAAGCTCATCCTCGGCGAAGGCCGGCCGTTGATCGGCCGCCTGCTGCTCTACGACGCCCTCGAGATGCGTTTCCGGGAGCTGAAGGTGCGCCGTGATCCGGCCTGCCCGGTTTGCGGCGAGAACCCCACCATCCGGGAACTGATCGACTACGAAGCGTTCTGCGCGGGGGCCGGTCGTGAAGAGGAACCGCCGCCGCCGGAGGCCGCCGCGACCGTGCCCGAGATCACCGTGCAGGAACTGAAAGCGGCCTTGGACGATCCCGCCAGCGGGGTGCAGTTGATCGATGTGCGGGAACCGGTCGAACACCGGATCGTCACCCTGCCCGGCAGTCGGTTGATTCCGCTGGGCGAACTCCCCCGACGACTCGACGAACTGGATCGCGACCGGCCCTGCTACGTGATCTGCCATCATGGGGTGCGGTCCATCCAAGCCGCGGCCTATCTGGCGGCCGAAGGCTTCCGCGATGCCCGCAGTGTGCGGGGCGGCCTGATGGCGTGGGCGGAGGAGATCGATCCCTCCCTGCCGCGGTACTGAGCCGCGCCACTTTCTTGTCGGCGGGCCGCGGGGAGGTCAGCATCCCTCCTTCATGGCCGAACGGCTGCCCATTTACGAATTGGAGGAGGCGCTGGTCCGCGGTTGGCGGGCGGGCGAACACCTGATCGTTTGCGCGCCGACCGGCTCCGGCAAATCCACCCAGATCCCGCAAATCCTGCTGCGACGGGGTTTGCTGGAGACGGAAGGCCGGCCGGGACAGTTGATCATCCTGCAGCCGCGACGGCTGGCGGCGCGCTTGTTGGCGGCGCGGGTGGCGCAGGAACTCGGCGTGAGGCTCGGCGCCGAGGTGGGTTACAGCATCCGCTTCGAAAACGTCGCCGGCCGGGAAACGCGCATCCGCTTCGTCACCGAAGGGGTGTTGTTGCGCCAGATGCTGGAGGATCCGGAGCTGCCGGGGGTGGCGGGCTTGATCTTCGACGAGTTCCACGAGCGCCATCTGTACGGGGACATCACGCTCGCCAAAGCCATCGAGCTGCAAGAAACCCGGCGTCCCGATCTGCGGTTGGCGGTGATGTCGGCCACGCTGGACGTCGAATTGCTGCGCCGTTACCTGGCCGGCGCCGGCCGCCCGGTCACCGTGCTCAGCTCGGAGGGCCGGCTCCATCCGGTCGAGATCCGGTACGAGGCCGTCCCTTCCTACGCCCAGCGCCGGCCGGTTTGGGAGCGGGCGGCGGATGCCTTCGAAGCCTGGGCCGCGGCGGGCGGCGCCGGGGATGTGCTGATCTTCATGCCCGGGGCCTACGAAATCCAACAGACGCTGGCGGCGCTGGGGGAGCGCCCGGCCGCGCGGGGGCGGGTGTTGCTGCCGTTGCACGGGGAGTTGCCGGCGGCGGCCCAGGACGCCGCGGTCGCCCGCCACGACCGCCCGAAGATCGTGGTGGCCACCAACGTGGCCGAAACCTCGATCACCATCGACGGCATCCGGCTGGTCATCGACAGCGGCCTGGCGCGGATCGCGCGGTTCGATCCCTGGCGCGGCATCAACACGCTGCTGGTCGAGAAGATCTCCCAGGCCAGCGCCGATCAACGCGCGGGACGGGCCGGACGCACCGCGCCTGGTGTCTGTCACCGCCTTTGGAGCGAGGAGGAACACGCCCAACGTCCGGCCCGCGAGGAGCCGGAGGTCCGCCGGTTGGATCTGGCCGAGGTCGTGCTCACGCTCAAGGCGGCCGGCGTGCGCGACCTGCGGTCCTTCCGCTGGCTCGAACCGCCGGACGAACGCCGCCTGGCCCACGCCGAGGAGTTGCTGCTCGACTTGGGCGCCCTGCGTACGCTCCCGGGCACGGAGGCCGCCGCTTCCGACGCGCCCCCGGCCACCGAGATCACGGAACTCGGGCGGCGCATGCTGAAGTTCCCGCTGCACCCGCGATACGCCCGGATGTTGCTGGCGGCGGCGGAGCGGGGTTGCGTGCGGCAGGCTTGTCTGGCGGCGGCGCTGACCCAGGGGCGCGACCTGTTGCGCCGTCGCGCCGACAAGACCGCCCGCGATCGCCGGGAGGATCTGTTCGGGGACAAGGCGGATTCCGATTTCTTCCACCTCATGCGCGCCTGGAGCTACGCGGCGCGTGAAAACTTCCGGGAAGGGGCCTGCCGCCGGGTGGGCATCAACGCGGCGGCCGCCCGGCAGGTGGCGCCGTTGTTCGGGCAGTTCCTGCGCATCGCCGAGAAAGAAGGCCTGCCCATCGAGGAGCGGCCCGCCTCCGACGAGGCCATTCGCCAGTGCCTGTTGATCGGATTCTGCGACCGCCTGGCCCGGCGGCTCGATTCCGGGACCTTGCGCTGCGAAATGGTCCATGGCCGCCGGGGCGAACTGGCCCGCGAAAGCGTCGTCCAACATCACCCTTTGTTCGTCGCCGCCGAGGTGCGGGAGATCGGGCGGCACGACGGCGAGGTGCGCACCCTGCTGTCGCTGGCGACGGCCGTCGAGGCCGCGTGGCTGGAGGCGTTGTTTCCGGACGAAATCCGGACCGAGCGCCACGTGACCTACGACCCCGGAACCAAACGCGTTTACGCCGAGGAACGCCGCTCCTTCCGCGGCCTGGCGTTGGCGCGCCAACGCGTCGAACCGCCGCCTGCGGACGAGGCCGCCCGGTTGCTGGCCGCCGAGGTCCTGGCCGGCCGGCTCACCCTCAAGCACTGGAACCACGAGGTCGAGCAGTGGATCGCCCGGCTCAACTGCCTGGCCCAATGGTGTCCGGAACTCGAACTGCCGCCCATCACGCCCGAAGCCCGCGCCGCCCTCGTCGAGCAAATCTGTCACGGCGCCTGCAGCTACAAGGAGATCAAGGACCGCCCCGTCAAACCGGTCGTCCGGGACTGGCTCAACGCCGCCCAGCGCGAGTGGCTCGACCGCCATGCGCCCGAGCGGGTCCGCCTGGCCAATGGCCGCCGGCCGCGGGTGATCTACTCCGAGACCGAGCCGCCGCACGTCGCCCTGCGCATCCAAGAGCTGTTCGGCGTGAACGAAACGCCCCGGATCGCCATGGGCCGCGTCCCGGTCGTCGTCCACATCCTCGCGCCGAACATGCGGCCGGTGCAGGTGACCACCGACTTGGCCCGCTTCTGGCGCGAGCACTATCCGCGCGTGAAATCCGAGCTCCAGCGCCGCTATCCCAAGCACGCCTGGCCCTGAACCCGCTCGATTTCCCCCGCCGGCGCAACCGACCGACAATCATTCGCAACCCACCGCAAGCGCGCTGTCCTCGTTTTGGGCCAGACTCGCCGGCGTGGTTCGCCCCTGGTGGGGCGCCATCGGACCAAACGAACAACGAACGAGGACACGAAACCGATGATGACAAGCAACCAGACAAGCCGCCGGGCCCGCGCTTTCGGGCTGTTGGCGGCGGTGGCGGCGGCGATGGTGACGACGCCCGCCCACGCCACCGGCCGCCTGTTTACTTACTCCTACGAGCCGGAAACGATGCCCAAGGGCGCCAAGGAGTTCGAACAATGGGTCACGGCCCGCATCGGCCGCAGCCGTGACACCGGCAAACAGAACTACGTCCGCTGGGACATCCGTGAGGAGTTCGAGCTGGGCGTCACCGACTGGTACACCGCCGCCCTCTACCTGAACCTCAAGCACGAAACTTACCGGGACGACAAGAGCGAGGCCGACATCGCGAAGTTCAGCTTCAAGGGCGTGTCGCTGGAAAACCGCTTCCGCATCCTCAACCCGGCCACGAACCCGGTGGGGTTGACCTTCTACTTCGAGCCGGGGTTCGGCGGCGACGAGGCCGAGCTCGAGCAAAAGATCATCCTCGGCCAGCGCCACGGCCGCTGGAAGTGGGCGGTGAACCTGATCTACGAGCACGAGTGGGAGCACAACTACGACGAGGTCGTGGCCCATCTCGGTGCCACCGCCGGCATCGCCTACGAACTGGGCAACGGCTGGTTCCTCGGGCTCGAACTCTGGAACGACCACAAACTCGAGGAATACAGCGAGTGGAAGAACTCCGTCCTTTACTTCGGCCCTGTGCTCAGCCACCAGGCCGGGGATTGGTGGATGGCGCTGACCGTCATGCCGCAGGTCTGGGGCCGGAACTACAACGGCGATCCCGACGGCGAATCCGCCTTGGACCTCAGCAGCAACGAACGGGTCCAAGTGCGGGTGCTGTTCGGCCTGGACTTCTGACCCGATGTCGAAACGTTGGTTCTTGTGGTGTTGGCTGCCGGTCCTGGCGGGTTGTGCGAACCCGACCGGGACCGGCTTTTCCTCCGGCGCCGAACCGGATTCTCCGGGCCACCGCCTTTACGTCCAGAAGTGCGCCTCCTGCCACCGGTTTTACCACCCGGCAAACTACACCGGGGAACGCTGGCAGTACTGGATGGACACCATGGCCGAAAAGGCCAGGCTCACGCCGGAGGAGAAACAAACGCTGTCCGCGTACCTCGATCAGTTCCGGCGCGATCCGGAGCGCCCGACGCCGCGCTGACCGCCGGCCAGGCGGTCGATCTCCCGCCGCTTGGGCGCCGACGGCTGCGCCCCCAGACGCGTCACCGACAACGCTGCCGCCGCGTTGGCCCAACGCACCGCCGCTTCCAGCGGACGCTCCTCCGCCAACGCCACCGCCAGCGCTCCGTTGAACACGTCGCCCGCCGCGGTCGTGTCCACGGGCCTGACCCGGAAACCGGGAACCCGGCGGATGCGGTCCGGCGTCGCCACCAAGGCGCCCCGCGCGCCCAGCGTGATCACCGCCGCGTCCACGCCGCGTTCGAGCAACGCGGCCCCGGCGGCCTCGGCATCCGCCACGCTGCTCACCGGCCGGCCCGTCAGCAGGGCGGCTTCGCTTTCGTTCGGCGTCAGCACCCGGACGCCCCGCAGCAGCTCGTCCGGCAGGGCGCGGGCCGGGGCGGGATTGAGGATCACCGGGACGCCGGCCTTTCGGGCCACCCGGACGGCTTCGGCGACCGTCTCGAGCGGGATTTCCAACTGCACCAGCACGATGTCCGCCTCCCGGATCAGGCGCGACGCGCGGCGGATGTCGGCCGGACGCAGGCGGCCGTTGGCCCCGGGCGCGACGCCGATTGCGTTTTCGCCCGAGTCGGCCACGAAAATCAGCGCCACCCCGGAGGGGGCCGCGCGCCGCTCGTGCAGGTGTGTCGTGTCGATGCCCTCCCGTTCGAGCCCTTTGCGGGCGCGCTGTCCGAAGG
>RFJD01000411.1 GCA_003695015.1 Verrucomicrobiota bacterium
CAACCCCCGCCGGAACCCCTCCGCCGTCAGATCCCCGGCGGCGGCCCGCCGCAGTTCGTTCAGGTAATCCGGCTCGTGGAAACGAAGCAGATCCTCCTCGCTGGCCTGGCGGGGTTCCACCTCCTGCCGGCCCGGCCCGCCCAACAGGCCGAAGCTCCGCAGCCGATCACGCGTCAGGCTGGCGCGACGGGTCTTGAACGGGCAGCTCTCGGGGTACTCGAGCTGCTCGACCGCCTTGCCGTGGACGAATGCCAGCCTTCGGTCAGCCATGGATCTCAGCGGCGCCCGCGGGCGCCATTCAGGTCCCAACACCCACCATGGTCACCTCCCGGACCCGTCCCGAACGGTCCGGTGTCCCCGACGTGCCTTGGTGGAAGAACTGATTCAAGGGTAGGGGGGCGCTCAAGCCGGTTCAAAACTTTTTTTGTCTTGGGATTCACATTTGTTGAACCCATCTAATCCATCGGCCCGCGGCCTCCCTCCGCTCCGACGCTCCAAGCCCTTGAATTCCAAGCACGTCCGCTCCCGGTTCAAGGGTCCCTTTGCCGACCTCCCGCCCAAGCTGGTTTCACGCCCGCCCGCTCAGCCGTGCCGCCCGTCCCAACTCCGTCCGGGCCAACCACGGCCGCTCATGGACGCAGCCGCGATGTCTGGCGATCCCTTCTCACAGCCCGGCCCGCGGCGCCGGGAACCGCTCAGGTCTCCAAGACCCACGGCTTCCGCATCGGCGGGATCCGCCGCAACCGGTTGGCCTCCTCGTCGTCGATGAACTCCTCCTTGTCCGGATCCCAACGGAGCTTGCGCCCCAGCTTGATCGCGATGTTGGCCAGATGACAGACCGTCGAAACCCGGTGCCCGACGTCCACCGGGAAGTACGGGTCCTTCCGGCTCCGGACGCATTGCAGGAAGTCGTGATGCTCCCCCTGCGGATTGGTGTAGAGATGGATCTCCCCGGGCTCGATCCGGGACTCGAGAATCTTCTTGGAACTCGCCTGCAGCGGCCCCCGCCAGCCGGTGTTGCCCACCCAACCGTCGGTCCCGATGAACCGGATGCTCGGGTTGCCCGGCTTGCAGGTCATGACCACGCCGTTGGCGTAGCGGAAGGTCACGTCGTAGTCCTTGACCGTGTTGTACAAGCCGCCCTCCCAAAACGTGCCGGTGCCCTCGATCTCGACCGGCCCGCTGCGCTCGGTGTCGTTCGCCCATTGGGCCGTGTCGAACAGGTGCGTGCCCCAGTCGCAGATGATCCCGCCGGAATAATCCTGGATCCACCGGAAGTTGAAATGCACCCGGTCCGGGCAATACGGCGCCCACGGCGCCGGCCCCAGCCACATCTCCCAATCCAGCCACGGCGGCACCGGCTGCGGCGTCGGGTCCCCCGGGCGGTCCGGCTGTTTGGGCAAAATGACCTCGATGCGCTGCAGCCGGCCGATCCGCCCGTTGCGCACCAACTCCGCCATCCGATGGTACACCGGCACCGACCGGTCCTCCGTGCTGGTCTGGAACACCCGCCCGAACCGCCGCACCTCCCGGATCAACACCTTGCCCTCGTCGATCGAGAGGGTCGGCTTCTCGCACTGGACGTCCTTGCCCGCCCGCACCGCCATCACGCTGATCAACGTGTGCCAGTGGTCCGGCGTCGAAATCATGACCGCGTCGATGTCAGGCCGGGCCAGGATTTCCCGGAAATCCCCCGTCATCTCGCAATCCCGGTTCCCGTACTGCTCGTTGACCGTGTTCCGGGCCCGTTCCATCCGCTGGCGGTCCACGTCGCACACGATCCGCACCACCGCCATCTCCCGCAGCATCAGGTAGCGCCGCAGGTTCCAGCCCAGCCCGTGACCGCCCACGCCGATGAAACCCACGTTGATCCGCTCGCTGGGCGGGATGGCGGCAAAGACCGACTCCGGCACGAGGGTGGGAAACGCGGCCAAGCCCGCCGCCGTGGCGGTCCACCGCAGAAAACGTCGTCGGGAAATCGCTTGCATGGTCTCTCCGGTGTCTCGGCCGCTCATGATGCCAGCAAGCCCTCCGAGCCCAAAGCCCGAAACGCAGTCCGCCCTCATCCCGCGGCCTCGAGCCGCCCGCCTCCGGCCGCTGCCACTCCACGCCGGACAACCGCTGCCCGCGCTGCCCCTCGGATCGGGGACCGCCCCCGTTGCCGTCTCCCGCCGGGTCAACCCCTCGCTTCGACCCAAAAACACCACAGGATGAAGCCCACCACTCCGACCGCCAACAGACCCGCCACCAACAGGAGCCAGCCGAACCAACTCAGCCAGCGGGGGCGGATGCCCCGCTCGCGGCAAATCCGTCGCGCCGTGTAATAATCCTGGATGAGCCCCCTCCCCAACATCCAGGCGGCAACGAACCCGCGGAGCCGCGCCCTGTGCCTCGCAATGAACGGCCCCACCCAGACACCATGAACGAACATCGCCGCCATGATCACGACCAGATAAGCGGCCACTCCTGCCAGCGCCAATTTGAAAGCAAGCGGCATGGGAAACGACGATCCTGACTCAACCGCCCGGCCCGTTCAGCCGGTCTTCCGGTCCGCGGTTTCCTTTTCGATCGACTTGAGGATCCCGAACGCCACACCGGATTTGCACGCCCGGCCTAGCTCGCCGGCATCCGTGGTTCCGTTTCTCATGCGGCCATGGGGACGCTCAACCCTCCCACAAGCCATGCTGGATGCCGTCGCGAATGAAGATGGCCCAAATTCCGGTTCCACCCCGCCAAGTCGGCGGGGAGGCGATCACCGCGCCAGCCGCCCCGGCCGCCTTGTCCGCGTTCTCGATGTCGCCCCCCCGCACTATACACGCGAACGACCCATTTCTCATGCTCGGCCAGCGGCGCCCGAACGTCAGTCATGGTCCCAGTCGCAGTTCTTGCGATTCTGGCCCGCCCGTGTTCCGCCACCTCCGGCCCAAAGGAGAGCCCATCAACCTCCGGCAAGGACTTGCGCTGGTGGCCAACATTCCGCGACATGATCTCCGCGTAATGACCTGCATTTCGGCGCCTCCCCTTTGACTGGGGTTCCGGGTGGGCGAGGCACACGCCGGCAGCAGCAAAGCGCTCGTAATCGCAACCTTGACCCAACACCCGCGGCTGACCGCATCCATCCTTCGCCCCCATTCCCGCACGCACCTTCCGCACCCCAAGGTCCAGATGAGCCGTCCGGCGATGCCGCTGCCCCTTCTTGGATGCATGGTCAGAACCCCCTATCGCTGCCTAACG
>RFJD01000412.1 GCA_003695015.1 Verrucomicrobiota bacterium
CAACCCCACCGCCCACCCGCCCGGTCCGACGAGCCAACCTCTTGGGCCTCCTCCGGCCTCCGCCCGCAGCCGACCCCATCACCCTTCAACTCTTCAACTCTTCAACCCTCCAACCCTTCAACCCTCCAACCCTTCAACCCTTCAACCCTTCAACCCTCCAGCCTCCCTCCCCCTCTTTTCGCTGGCAGTTCCGCGCCTTCGGCTTATAACAACGCCATGCGAAAACACCTGGCAGCACTTCTCTGTGGATGCACCCTCGGGGCCGCGGCCGTCTCCGCCGGCGAATGGATCGACCTGTTCAACGGCAAAAACCTCGACGGCTGGGTCCAGCGCGGCGGCAAGGCGCGGTACACGGTCGAAAACGGCGAGATCGTCGGCCGGCCGGTCCCCAACACCCCCAACTCCTTCCTCTGCACCGAGCGCGAATTCGGCGATTTCGTCCTCGAGCTGGATTTCAAACCCATGACCGGCCTGAACTCCGGCATCCAGATCCGCAGCCAGTGCTTCGACGAGCCCCACGAACTGGTCATCGGCAACCGCAAGATCCGCATCCCCGCCGGCCGCGTTCACGGTTACCAGGTCGAAATCGACCCCAGCGACCGCGCCTGGACCGGCGGCATCTATGACGAGGGGCGCCGCGGCTGGCTTTTCCCGCTCAAGGACAACGAGGCCGCCCGCAAGGCTTTCAAGCCGAATGCATGGAACCACTTCCGCATCGAGTGCCGGGGCGACCGCATCCGCACCTGGCTCAACGGCGTTCCCGCCGCCGACCTCAAGGACGGCCTGACCTTGCGCGGCTTCATCGCCCTCCAGGTTCACAACATCGGCAAGAAAGATCCCGACGGCCTCGAAATCCGCTGGCGCCACATCCGGCTCAAGGAGCTTCCCTGATCCCGCCCCGGCATGGCCATCAAGCAACTGACCGAGGAGCAGGTCCGTACCTGGACCCTGGCCCAGAAGGACCGCTGGTGGTTTGAAAACGTCTGGCGGGGCGACATGCCCCAATTGACGCTCCGCTCCGGCGCCACCGGCATGATCCTGGGCGGGTTGCTTTCCCTGACCAACCTCTACGTCGGCGCCAAGACCGGCTGGACCCTCGGCGTCGGCATCACCTCCGTCATCCTGGCCTTCGCCCTCTTCAAGGTCATGGCCCGGGTCGGTTTGGCCGACGAGTTCACCGTGCTGGAGAACAACGCCATGCAGTCCATCGCCACCGCGGCGGGCTACATGACCGCGCCCATGATCTCCAGCCTCGCCGCCTACATGCTCGTCACCGACACGGTGATCCCCATGTCCACCACCCTCATGTGGGTCATCGCCATCGCCTCCCTCGGTGTCCTGTTCGCCTTCCCCCTCAAACGCCGCTTCATCAACGACGAACAACACCCCTTCCCGGAAGGCCGCGCCGCCGGCATCGTCATGGACGCCCTCCACACCAGCAACGCCGCCGACGGCCTCTTCAAGGCGCGCATCCTGGTGGTCTCCGGCGCCATCGCGGCCTTCCTCGAATTGCTCAAAAGCAGCGAACTCCTCGAGCGGGTGAAGCTGGGGCTCCTGGCCATTCCGGCTTATCTCGACGAATGGTTCTACCTCCTCAGCGCCAGGTGGTTCAACTGGACCCCCAACATCCTCGGCGTGGACCTGCGGCAATTGACCGTCCGGCCCGACACCGACTTCGTCATGATGGCCGCCGGCGGCCTGATGGGCATCCGGACCGGCGTCTCCCTCCTGATCGGCGCCGTGATCAACTACTGCATCCTGGCGCCGTGGATGATCGCCCACGGCGACATCCAGGGGACCATGGTGGACGGCCGGATGACCTACGGTTTCCGCGCCATCACCATGTGGTCCCTCTGGGGTGGGGTGGCCATGATGACCACGGCCTCGCTGTTCGCCTTTTTCAGCCGACCGCAGATCTTGGTGAGTGCTTTTCGCGGCATGTTCCGCCGCCGCCAGGCCGAACCGGATGACGACATCCTCCGGGACATCGAGCTGCCCATGAAGGTCTTCGTCATCGGGATCCCCGTGCTCGGCGGTTTGGTGGTCTATCTGGCCCACCGGTTCTTCGGCGTCGAGGTCTGGCTGGGCATCATTGCCATCCCGTTGATTTTTGTCTTCACCTTGATCGGGGTGAACTCCACGGCGCTGACCTCCATCACCCCGACCGGCGCCCTGGGCAAGTTGACCCAGTTGACCTACGGCGTTCTTGCTCCCGGCAACATCACCACCAACCTGATGACCGCCGGCATCACGGCCGAAGTGGCGGGCAACGCCTCCAACCTCCTCATGGACATCAAGCCCGGCTACATGCTCGGCGCCAAGCCCCGCCAGCAGGCCATCGGCCACGTCCTGGGCATCCTCGCTGGTGCGCTCGTCTCGGTGCCGGTTTTCTACGCCATGTTCCTCCACGACGGCGTCGCCGGCCTCAACAACCCCGAGTACCCGATGCCCGCCGCCACCATCTGGAAAGGCGTGGCCGAGATGCTCACCAAGGGCCTTTCCGAACTGCCCGTCACCGCCCGCTGGGCGGCCGTCATCGGCGCCCTCCTGGGCATCCTCTTCGAGGCCCTCAAACTGGTGACCCGCGGCCGCTTCTGGCTCTCCGCCGTCGGGCTGGGCCTGGCCGCCGTCATCCCCTTCAACACCTGCTTCGCCATGTTCCTCGGCTCCTTCCTCTTCTGGCTGGCCGGCCGGGTGTGGAAGGACCAGGCCGACCCGAAAAACCGGTTGTTCGTCCAGAACCAGGAACCCATCTGCGGCGGGGTCATCGCCGGAGGCGCATTGATGGGAATCCTCCTGACGCTCGTGACCATCCGTCTCAGCGCCGGCGCCGGCCACTGATCCCTCCGATGCCCCGCCCCACCTCTTTAACGCTTCAACCCTTCAACTCTTCAACTCTTCAACTCCGGGGTTGAAGGGTTAAAGGGTTAAACAGTTGAAGAGTTGAAGGGTTGAAGAGGGGAGGGGGAGGCGCCGCTGTGGCGGCAGTCAACGGACCATGGGCGCCGCGAGCCGTTCGGCCAGCCAGCGTTCAAAGGCCGCCTGGTCCTTCCAACGCGTCGCCACCCGCAGACGTTTCCCCTGCGGATCGATCACCGTATGGCCGTCGTCCGTCACGCGGATGGGCAGTTCCTCGATTTCG
>RFJD01000413.1 GCA_003695015.1 Verrucomicrobiota bacterium
GGGCAAGGTGGACGGGCTGGAAATTGGCCTGCGCACCATCGGCTTGTCGCAGTTCAATGAGTTCAACCGGCAGGTCGAAGACTTCGTCGCCGGCAGCCAGCAACCCAGGCTTGACCGGGTCCGCGTCGAAATCGCCGAAGGATCCTACGTTCTGCGTTTGGCGCTCCCGGATTTCCTCATGGCCGATCTCGAGCCCGATCTCAAACGCTTGGCGCGCGAGGACGTTCTGGGCGAACTGGATCCCAAACGGGCGGAGGTGGTTCAGAAATGGCAGGCGAGGGCCAGGAAGCACCCGGAGCTTGGCTATGAAGTGCGGCCTTGCGGCGAGGGGTTGCCCCGGGTGCGGATCAACCATCAAACGAACTACCGCCCGGGCACGACCGATCCATGGGTGACGGTGGAGAAGTACCTTTTCGGCGAGATTCTGGACATGGGCGGCGCCCAGAAGGCCAACATCCATCTGCGTTTGGGCGGTGGCGGGAAGATCGTGATCGTGGCGGCATCCCAGGAGTATCTGCGAGATCAGGTCGAGAACCGGCTTTACCACAAAGCGCTCTTGCACGTCCGGGCCGAGCAGCATGTTCGGACCGGCGAGTTGCGAAACATCCGTTTGGTCTCCTTTGTCGATTACCAGCCGACCTATGACGAGGAGGCGTTGGACCGCTTCGCCGAGAAAGGTAGCGAGGCTTGGCGCGACGTTCCCGACGCGGCGGAATGGGTCAGGGAACTCCGGGGAGGTTGATCCATGGCCGGCGGCGTGGTGCTGGACACAAGTTTTCTGATCACGCTTGCGGACAAGAACCGGAAGCATCACGAGACTGCCCGGCGCTATTAGCGACATTTCTTGGAAAGTGGCGTCCCGATCTTTCTTTCCACCATCGTCGTTTCCGAGTTCTGTGTCCGCCAGGAGATTCCCCCCGAGATTCTCCGCTGCTGCGTTGTGCTGCCGTTCAATTGGGGTGATGCGCTGAAGGCGGCCAGACTCGACTGGCAGCGTCAACGTCCCGAAGGAGTTGTGCGGGACGCGCTGAAGGATGACATCAAGATCATCGCCCAAGCGGCCGTGGCCGATGCCGAGTTTGTCATCACCGCCGACACGGCGTCCTTCTACCGCTACTGCGAAGCTTTCAGGGAAGCGGGCGAGGTGCGGTTCAAGGCGATCAAACTCGAGGACGGGTTTGACCGGTCTTTCTTCAATTCCGATGGCCAGCAGGAGTTCCCGGAGGCGTGGGAGCAGGATCGATGATCTTGCGCGATTCTTCCGGCGTGGGTGAGCAAACGATTTGCGTGACGGCAATCCGGTCGAACCAGCGCCCGGATGCCGCATGCCAATGCCGTGCCGGCGGAAGAACGCCTGATGTCGGACGCGCCGTCTGGCTCGTTCGCGCACCCTGAAATCCCGCACCGCGTGTTCGTCTCACACCGCCGAGCGGTCGCGGCGGGCGACGCGGGGCGGCGGGCCGATGAGGCGTTCGTATTCCGAGGCGGCGAAGCGGTCGGTCATGCCCGCCAGATAGTCGCAGACGGCCCGGTGGGGATCTTCCTTGGCTTCCCGGCGCAGGACGGGGTCGGCGATGAGGGCCGGGTTTTTCAGGTAGCGTTCGAAGAGAGCTTCGAGCATCTGCGCCGCCTCGCGGTTGGGCTGGTGGACCTCGGGGTTGAAGTAGAGGTTCCGGTAGAGGTAACGCCGCAACTGCTGGTTGAGCCGGCGGCGTTCGGGGCTGTAACGGACCAGCGGCCGGGCGCGCCGGCGGGCGTCGTCGGCGGACCGCAGTTTGGCGCGATGGAGGGCGGCGGCGGTGGTTTCGACGACGTCGCGCACCTGTTCGTCAATGAGGCAGCGGATGGTGTAGTAGCGGCGGCGTTCGGTGGGCAGCCGGCCATGGGCGCGCCGGACGGCCTCGGCGGTGCGTTGCCAGGCTTCCACGTTGGCCTCCAGTTCCCGTTCATCCAGCAAACCGGCCTCGAGTCCGTCGTCGAGGTCGTGGCTGTAGTAGGCGATTTCGTCGGCGACGTCCGCCGCCTGGGCTTCGAGGGAGGAGTTGGGGAAGGAGAACTCCGCGCGCGGGTCGGGGGCGTCGCAGGCCGTGCGGTGTTTGGCAAGGCCCTCGCGGACTTCCCAAGAGAGGTTCAGGCCGAGGAATCCCGGGTACTTGCGCTCGATGTGATCGACGATCCGCAGGCTTTGGAGGTTGTGTTCGAACCCGCCCCAGGGCCGCATGAGCCGGTCGAGGACCTGTTCCCCGGTGTGGCCGAAGGGCGGGTGGCCGAGGTCGTGGGCGAGGGCGATGGCCTCGGTGAGGTCCTCGTTGAGGCGGAGGGCGCGGGCGATGTTCCGGGCAATGGCCGCCACCTCCATGGTGTGGGTCAGCCGGGTGCGGAGATGATCGCCGGTGCCGTTGAGAAAAACCTGGGTCTTGTACTCGAGGCGGCGGAAGGCGCGGGAATGGATGATGCGGTCGCGGTCGCGCTGGTAATGGGTGCGCCATTGGGGGAGGGGTTCGGTGTGGCGGCGGCCGCGGGTTTCCCCGCTCAACTGGGCCCAAGGCGCCAGCTCGCGTCGTTCCCGCTCCTCGAGTTCCTCCCGGCTGCAGTACATGCCCCGTTCAAGCGCCCTGTTTGGCCCGGTCCGCCTCCTCCGGCAGGATTTGTTCCACGCTCACTCCCCGGAACTCGAAAAGGCGCCGGATCGCGTCTTCGATGAGGTTGTTGGGACAGGAGGCGCCGGCGGTGATGCCGACGGTGACCGGCCCGGAAGGCAGCCAGTCGCGGGTTTCCACTTCCTGGCCGATGTGCTGGTTCCAGTGCCGGATGAGTTGCGGCGAGACCATCTTGGCGGCGTTCTTGATGAAGTAGGTGGGCAGTTTTTTCTCGCCCATCTCGGCCAGGTGGGAGGTGTTCGAGGAGTTGTAGCCGCCCACGACAATCAGCAGGTCCATCGGCTCCTGGAGGAGTTTTTCGAGGGCGTCCTGGCGTTCCTGGGTGGCGCCGCAGATGGTGTCGAACACCCGGAAGTGTTTGCCCAGTTCGGCGGCGCCGTACTTCTGCTCCATGGCCCGGCGGATGCGGCGCTGGACCTCCTCGGTCTCGCCCCGGAGCATGGTGGTCTGGTTGGCGACGCCGACCGTTTGCAGGTGGATGTCCGGGTCGAACCCCTCGGAGTAGCACCCTTTGAAGCGTTCGAGGAAGGCCTGCTTGTCGCCGCCGTGGAGGATGTAGTCGCAGACCAGGTCGGTTTCCTCCAGATCGTACACCACCAAGTAATGTCCGCTGCCGTAGGCGGTGGCCTGGGAGGTGGTGGCCTTGGTTTCCTCGTGCCGGGCCTTGCCGTGGATGATGCTGGTGACGTTGTCCCGGGAATACTGGCGGACCCGTTTCCAGACGCTCATCACGTCGCCGCAGGTCGTGTCCACCAGGATGCAACCTTTGGCCTCGAGTTTGCGGCGGGTGGCCACCTGGGTGCCGAAGGCGGGGATGATGACCACGTCCTCCTTGGTGATCCGGGTCAGCTCCTCGTCGGTGGGGTTGGCGGAGATGCCGACGATGCCGAGGGCGCGGATTTGTTCGTTGACCTCGGGATTGTGGATGATTTCGCCCAGCAGGAAGATCCGGGTGGGTTCGGGGAAGTACTTGCGGGCGGCATAGGCGAGGTCGATCGCCCGCTCGACCCCGTAGCAAAAGCCGAACTCCTTCGCCAGCCGGACGGTGAGGTCGCCGTAGGCCAGCACGCCGCCCTGGGCGCGGATGCGGTCCACCAGGGGGCTGCGGTAGTGGGAAACGGTCAGCGCCTCGACCGCCTTCATGATGTCGGGGCGGCGCAAGTTGACGCGCTTGGGCCTGTCAGCCGGTTGCGAAACCATCGTGGGGGAGTGTAGCAGAGGCGCGGCCTCTTGCCAGTGTGGAAAGGTGCATGCCGGCGGTCCTTGCGCGCCGGAAGCGGCACCGCCGGGGACCCCGGGTGGTCCGGAGCCGGGAGCGGCGGGGAAGCGTCGTGCCGAAAGGTCAGGCCTCGCGGATGGTGGCGCCGAGTTGTTCGCGCAGCCGGGCCACGACCCTTTCGTGGGTGCGGTTGACCTCCTCGTCGGTGAGGGTGCGTTCCCGGCTCCGATAGGTGAGGGCGTAGGCCAGGCTCTTCTGGCCTTCCGGCACGTGGCGGCCGCGGAACACGTCGAACAACTCGACGCTTTCGAGGTGCTCGGGTTTGGCGCTGCGGATGGCCGCCAGCACGTCCGCATGGGTGACGGTTTCGGGGACGAGCATCGCCACGTCCCGCCGGCTGCTGGGATACTGGGGCAGGGGTTTGAAGGTGCGGGTGGGCCGGCGGCGGGCCAGCAGGAGGTCCAGGTTCAATTCGGCCAGGTAAACCGGGTCGCGCAGGTCGTACTGGCGCTGGAGCGAGGGCAGGAGCTGGCCGAGTTCGCCGAGAAGCTGTTTGCCGCCGAGCCGGATTTCCGCGGATTCGCAGAGAAGCGGCGTGGGCTCGGGCCGGCGTTGCCAATGGACGCCCGCCAGCCCGGCGTGCTCGAAGAATTCCTCGAGAATGCCCTTGAGATCGTGGAGGTCGAAGCGCGCCTCGCGGTCGGCGCCGCTCCAGAACATCGGCGCGCGCCGGCCGGTGAGGGCGATGGCCACCCGGCGTTGTTCGACCGGCCGGCCTTCCTCGAGGCGGAAGACGCGGCCGATTTCGAAGAGGGCGACATCCAGGTTCTTGTGGCTGAGGTTGTGCCGGAGGATGTCCAGGAGGCCGGGCAACAGGCTGGGCCGGAGCACGTCCATGTCGCTGCTCAGCGGGCGTTCCAGCGGGATGATTTCCCCGGCCGCGGCGGTGCGTTCGGCGGCGGCGCGGTTGATGAGCGTCTGGCCTTGGGTTTCGTCCAAGCCAAGGCCGGTCAGCCATTGGCGCACCGCCCGAAGCTCGTCGTGGACCGCATCGTACTCATGCCGGCCAAGGGCCCCGCGCGGCGGAGTGGCCGGGATCTTGTCCACCCCGTGCAGCCGGCAGACCTCCTCGATGAGGTCGGCTTCGCGCTTGAGATCGACGCGGAAGGTGGGGATTTCCCAAGTCGAGGGCGGGACCGGGGCGTCGGGGGCGTCCACGGGCCGGGGTTGGGCGCCGACCTTCTTGAGGCCGAGCTGGCCGAGGTAATAGTCGATCTCCTCGGGCCGCAGTTCGATGCCGAGCAGTTCGTTGACCTTGTGGTGGCGCAGGGTGATGCGGCGTGGTTGGGCCGGGCGGGGACAGGCATCGACCACCCCTTCGGCCAGCCGGCCGCCGGCGGTCTGGAGGATCAACTGGGCGCAGCGGCGGCTGGCGTAGTCGGTGATGCCCGGATCGGCGCCGCGTTCGAA
>RFJD01000414.1 GCA_003695015.1 Verrucomicrobiota bacterium
GGGTGCAACCCGCGGCTTCGGCCGCCGGCGCGCCGGCCACCGCCACGCCGGCCGCCTCCGCCCCGGCAGGTTCGGCCGCGACCGCGTCTCCCGCGACCGGCCCCGATGCTTCGGCCGCCGCCACCACCACCACCCCGACCGGCGGCCAGCCGGCCATCACCCCGCCGCCCGGCGCCGACGGCAAGTTCGATCCCAACCGCGTCCTGCCCGCCGGCACGTTGCAATTCCAAGCCGCCCCGCTGGAGCAGGTGTTGACCTTCTACGCCGAGTTGTCGGGGCGCACGATTCTGCGGCCCTCCGCGTTGCCGGACACGCCCATCACCCTCAAGACCCAGACCGACCTGACCGTGGCCGAGGCGATCGAGGCCCTCGACAGCGTGCTGGCGCTCAACAACATCACGATGATCCCGACCGGGGAGAAGTTCGTCACCGCCGTACCCAGCAACCAGGCGTTGCAGGAGGCGCCCGCCTTCTCGACGGTGGACGCCAAGGACCTGCCGGAAGCCAGCCAGTACGTCACCAAGATCGTGACCCTCAAACACGCCGTGCCATCGGAGGCGGCCCAGTTGATTCAGGGCTTCAGCAAGGTGGCCAACGGCGTGGTGGCCTTGGACGAGAGCAAGACGCTGATCCTCCGGGACTACGCGGCCAACATCAAACGCATGCTCGAGATCCTCGAACGCATCGATCAGGAGAAGGAACTCGACTACACGCTCGAGGTGATTCCGATCAAGTACGGCAAGGTCGAGGACATCTACGCCACGATGAACGCCCTGATCAGCGGTGGCGGCGCGGTGGCAGCTCCCACCAGCGCGGCCAGCCGGGGGTTGACCGGTGCCGGGAGCAGCTTCATGGGCGGATCGCGGTTCGGGACCGGATATGGGCTGGGAACCAGCCGGTTCGGCGGCAGCCGGTTGGGCGGTTACGGCGGTTACGGCGGCGGCTATGGCGGCTACCGGCCCTACCAAGCCCGCACCGGCCCCGCCACTTCCCGCAGCAGCTCCACCACTTTCAGTCAACGGCTCCGCCAGATCGTCAACCGCGCCTCCGGCGAGGAGGAGGTCGAGATCCTCAAGGACGCCCGGATCGTCCCGGACGAACGGTCCAACTCCCTGATCGTCTTCGCCAACAAGGAGGACATGATGATGATCACCAACATCGTCTCGAAGGTGGACCAGTTGCTGGCGCAGGTGCTCATCGAGGCGACGGTCATGGACGTGAGCCTCTCGGACGAATTCCAGTTCGGCGTCTCCTCTTACCTGAGCAAACAGTCCGGCAAGTGGCGGCATGACGTGTTCGGCAACGCCAGCGGGACCTTGAGCGCCCTGACCAACGTTTCCGGCGGCGGCGGGCTGACCTGGCTGGGCAATTACAACGACGAGATGTCCGTGTTGGTGCAGGCCATTGCCAGCACCGGCAAGGGCCAGATCATCGCCACCCCGCGCATCCAGACCAGCCACGCCAAGGAGGCCAGCTTCAGCGTCGGCGAAACGGTCCCGTACGTCACCTCGACCTACTACGGCGGCAGCTTCTACGGCCCGAGCTCCTCCTTCCAGCAGTTGCCGGTCTTCACCACGCTCAACGTCATCCCCTACATCACGCCCGACGGCTTGGTGGTGATGGACATCGTCCAGGAAATCCAGGAAATCAGCGGCTTCAAGAAGTTCGAGAACGTTGGCGAACTGCCCCAGACCATCAATCGCTCCGCCTCCGCCACGGTCTCGGTGCGCGACGGCGACACCATCATCCTGGGCGGCTACATCCGGATGTCCCGCAGCCGGAACAATTCCGGCGTGCCGATCCTCAAGGACATCCCGCTGCTGGGCAGCCTCTTCCGCAGCAAGAGCAACAAGTCGGCCCGGAGCGAAATGGTCGTCTTCATCCGGCCCACCATCCTGCCCACCCCCACCGCGGCTTCCGAATACGCCGAGCGCGAACGCCGCACCCTGCCGGGCGTGAGCGAGATGGACGCCATCATGCAAAAGGACCAGGAAAAACTCCGGCGCGCCACCGACCGTCTCGACAGCCCTCTCCAAAAGCCCTGAGCGCCCAGCTTTCGTCCCTCGCCGCCTCATGCGGCAGGTCTTGGCCCGCCTGCTGAGGGGCGGCTTGCAGGCGAAATCCTGAAACCCGGTTCCACCGCCGGGTATCACTCCTTTCCGAACGGCCCGCGTCGCCGGCGTCCCTCGATGGAGGGCGCCGGGACTGCGGCCGCGTCCCTTGCCAGCCATGAACGCGAAACAACACGGCATTCTTCTCCTGAGCCTGGCCTTGTGGCCTGTCGCCGCCGGCACGCCAACGACCCCGGCCGCCGCGCCGGTCCGGCCCACTCCCTATCGCGGGGCCTATTACAAGAACGGCCAGATCCACGTGAACGTCTTCGGCACGCCCGAAGGGAAGCCGCTGACCCACGGCCATTGGGACTTCAAGCCCTCTTGGTCCCGCACCGGCGACCTGCTCGTCTTCTTCCGCCGGCTCAAGGACGATCCTGTCGTCACCCGCTGGATCACCGCCATTTGTGTCATCCGCACCGACGGCACTGGGTTCCGGCAGTTGACCGACGGCACGCACACCGATTTCAACCCGACCTGGACCCGCGACGGCAGCAACACCCCGATCTGGAATCGCAAGAACCCCGAGACCGGCGGGTTCATCGTCATGGCCGGCCGGGCGGACGGTCATCCCGGCGAGGAGGTCGCCTGGAGCGACCCGCGCCATCACACCTGGGCCTACAGTTGCCTTGAAGACGGTCGCGTCCTGGTGCAGTGCCTCCATCCCGCGCAGGGCTGGGGATACTACCTGATGACCCCGGGCCGCGGCGGAGCCCGGCCGCGTTTCCAACGGATCGAGTGCGACCTGGCCAGGAAGGGCATCCTCGACCGGGTGAGCATCTCGCCCAGCGAGACCAAGGTCTGCTTCGAGTTCCAGCGCGGCTTCAAGTATCGCGATGCGGGCCGCACGTTGTACGTGGCGGACTTCGACAAGAACCGCCCCGCCATCACCCATCCCCGTCCCTTTGCCAATGCCGAGGGCGCGCCGCGCTGGTTCGCCTATCCGCGTTGGACCCCGGACGAAAAGGCCATCGTGTACCACGCCAGCCCGTCCCTTTACCTCTACAGCCTCGAGGACGGGACGACGCGGAAGGTCTCGACCGACGACCGGGCCGACTACCGGTATCCCCATTGCGAGCGGACGCCGAAATAGGGTGGGATGGCTTTCGCCGCCGGAGGGGTGCCTGCCGCGCGCCGTGCCGCAGGTCGGGGCGGGACGCGATTGATTCGCGGAAGGGTTTTCCGGCATGATGGCGCCATGAAACTCCCCAACGAATCCTGGCTGGGGCGGCAGGGTGGGTTGGCGCTCCTTGCCGCTCTGACGCTCTCGGTCGAGCCGGCGGTCCCTGCCGCGGTGTTCGCCGTCGATCCCGACCGGTCCACGATCACCGTCGCCGGCAGCGTGGCTGGGTTGGCGGTCACGGAACAGGCGCCCGGCAGTCTGAGTTCCCGGTTCGAAGGGCAGTTGGTCGTCGAGCAAACCGAGCAGGGACTGGTGTTCCTGACGGACTCCCGGTTGCGGATCCAGGACAACGGTTCGTGGGAACCGGCGGCGGAGGGCCAGCCCGGCCGGGAACCGGCCGCCTTCGGGGCCCGCATTTCCGGCTTGTTGCTCTCGGCTTGGGCCGCCGGGCGAAACCTCGAACTCTCGGTCAGCAGCGGCGTCATTCCGTTGGTGGGGGATGAGTTCGATGCCGGGCAGGTGCTGTTTTTCTTCCCGCCCGAGGGCGACGCCGCCGTGGATTTCCGGGTGGGTGGCCTTTTCCCGCAAGGAGGACGGGTTCCCCTCCAAGGCGGGGGTACCAACCTCGTCCAAGGATCGGGCACGCTGCGGACCGAGGGCGACGTGCAAACCCTGACCCTGCCGCTCGACAACACCTTCCTCGTGCGCCTGCTGCAGGACAACGACACCACCCTCATCATCCGCGGCCGGATCGTGGCCACGCGGCAGTTGGGTTCCGGGGCGACGAGCTTCGAGGACTTCCTCGCCCTCCATTTCCCGGGGGAGACGGATCCGGGGATCATCGGGGCGGAGGCGGATCCCGACGGGGACGGGATCGTGAACCTGGTCGAGTACGGGTTCGGCCTGAATCCGACCTCCCCGGAGACCGGCTTCAAGCCGCTGGAACTGCGCCGCTCGACCCGGGAGATGGTGGCTCTTTACTACCGCCGGCCGGCGGGCCTGGCCGACGTGACTTACCCGCTGTACGAAAGCGCCGACCTGCGCTCCTGGTCGCGCCGGGTGCATTTCGAGGCCGTTCGGGACCTGGGCACCGGCTGGGAGGAGGTCGAGATCCTGCTGGACGCTCCGGCGGAGGACCGCGGGCGGTTCTTCATGGTCGGGGTCCAGCCGTTTCCGTGATCGGCCGCGGGGCCAACGCACGCGCGCGGCGGGCGGCGGAAGGGAAGGGAAGGGTGGTGGCTGGACCCAGATTCGAACTGGGGACACAAGGATTTTCAGTCCTCTGCTCTACCAACTGAGCTATCCAGCCATCGTCGGCAGGGCCACCAATTAAGCCTCCGGCCGCGCGGTTGGCAAGGCGTTTTGCCGGGAAAAATTGCCGCCGCGGGGCGGCCGGCCCGGCCGGGCCGGTTCGACGGCGCCGGTCGCCGGCGGCAACCGATCTTGTTTCCCGCCCGCCGCCTCGCTAGCCTTGCCGCCGATGAATGTGTTCGTCACTGGAGGGGCCGGCTACATCGGATCCATCTGCGTGGAAGAACTGCTCAACGCCGGCCATGAGGTCACCGTGTTCGACAACCTCTCAGAGGGGCACCGCAGCGCCGTGGACGGGCGGGCCCGGTTCATCGAGGGGCATCTGGCGGACCGCGAGGGCGTGGCCCGGGCCGTTCGCGAAAGCGGCGCCGAGGCGGTCATGCATTTCGCCGCCAACGCCCTGGTCGGCGAGTCCATGGAAAAGCCGGAGAAATACTTCCGCAACAACGTGGCCGACGGCCTGAACCTCATCGACGCCGCCCGTGAGGCCGGGGTGAAGAAGTTCGTCTTCAGCTCGACCTGCGCCACCTACGGGCCGCCCAACCGCGTGCCCATCACCGAGGACGAGCCGCAAAAGCCCATCAACCCGTACGGGGAATCCAAGCTGATGTTCGAACGGATCCTCGGTTGGTACCACCGGGTTCACGGCCTCGAGTACGTGGCCCTGCGATACTTCAACGCCGCCGGCGCCAGCGAGCGGTTCGGCGAACACCACCGCATCGAGACCCACCTCATCCCCAACGTGCTGGCGGTGGCGCTGGGCCGCAAACCGCACGTCGAGATCTACGGCACCGACTACCCGACCCCCGACGGCACTTGCATCCGGGATTACATCCACGTCATCGATCTGGCTCAGGCGCACATCCTGGCGCTGGCTCCCGGCAAGTGCGGTGCCTTCAACCTCGGCAACGGCAACGGCTACTCCGTCCGCGAGGTCATCCGGGCCTGCGAAGAGGTTACCGGCAAGTCCCTCCCGGCTGTGGAACGGCCCCGCCGGCCGGGTGATCCGCCGCGGTTGGTGGCCGACGCCTCCAAGGCCCGCCGGGAGCTGGGTTGGGAGCCGCGGTTGACCTCGCTCCGGGACATCGTGGCCTCCGCCTGGGAGTGGCATCGCCGGCATCCGGACGGTTATCCGGATTGATCCGGCCCCGCTCGACCGCGCGCCGGGGGCGGTTCCCAAGGTTGCCCGGAGGGGCGGAACGCGTTTTGTTTGTCCCATGGCCGACCACGAGACCTTCCGCCTGCGCCGGGCGCGTCCCGGGGATCGCGACGCCTGCTATCGGGTGTGCTTGTTGACCGGCGACGCCGGCCGGGACGCATCGGCGTTGTTCCCGGACGACCCGGACGCCTTGGGGAACCTGTTCGTCGGTCCCTATCTGGCGTTGGAGCCGGAGCTGGCCTTCGTGCTCGAGGATGACGAGGGCGTCTGTGGCTACGTGCTGGGGGCGCTGGACACGCCGACCTTTTACCGCCGGATGGAGGAGGAATGGCTGCCGCCTTTGCGGGCGCGGCATCCCCGGCCCGTTGGTCCCCGCGAGCAATGGACCGAGGCGCAGAAGATTTACCACGAGTTCCACGAGCCGGACTTCCACTTTCCGCCGGCCTTTGCGCCGTACCCGTCGCACCTGCACATCGACCTGTTGCCCCGGGCGCAGGGCCGGGGTTGGGGGCGGCGGATGATGGAGCACCTGATGCGGGAACTGGCGGCACGGGGATCGCCGGGGGTGCATTTGGGCCTGAGCGCCCGCAACGACCGGGCGTGGCGGTTTTACCGGAAGCTGGGCTTCGAGGAGCTGGAGCGGATCACCACCGACGACGGCGGCGTCATCTACATGGGCCGGCGGTTGCCCGTGTAGCCCGGCCCGGCATGATGAAGGAGACCGTTCCCCGGAATGCCGGCATCCACAGCCTCCGACCCGGAAAGCCGGCATCTCCAGTCTCCAACCGGGTCGCCGGCTTCACAGTCCCCGACCGGGAGCGCCGGCATCCTCAGTTTCCGACCGGGAGCGCCGGCATCCTGCCGGCACTTGAAAGGAGGCAGACCGAAAGCCGGCAGGATGCCGGCGGTCCGACCTCCCATTGGTCCTGTGCCGGCGGTCCGCCCTCCCATTGGTCCGGTGGCGGCGGTCCGCCCCCCATGGTCCGGTGGCGCCCCTTCTGCCAAGGGAATTGGAGACCCCGAGCCCGCGGGCGCTCCGTGCCACGTTGAACCTCCCAGGCCGGCGTGGTCAGACTGCCGGGATTGATGGGTGCTTCGTATGCATCCCCGGCTCAGGGCAGTTGCTGGAGCAACTGGCGGGCGGGCGCGAAGTCCGGCTGGATTTCCAAGGCGCGGGCGGCCGCCTGCCGCGCTTCGGCGAA
>RFJD01000415.1 GCA_003695015.1 Verrucomicrobiota bacterium
CACTGTTGGGCATAGCCGGCATGCGCCCCGAAATGCCCGGCGGCAAAGGCCGCCAGCCGCCGCAACGGGACGCGCTTCCCGCCGAAGTACGCCTCGCGCAGGACCCGCAGGGTCCAGACGTCCAACGGGAACACCTCGTCGAATCCGCCGGCAAACAGCAGCACGCAATCCGCCACCTTGGGGCCCACGCCCGGCAAGGCCAACAATCGTTCGCGGGCCTCGCCCAATGACAGCTCCGGCAGCCGCCAAGGATCGAACCGCCCCTCCGCCACCGCCCGCGCCACCGCCAGCAACCGCGGCGCCCGAAAACCCAACCCGCAGGCCCGAAGCTCGGCTTCGCTGCGCGCCGCCAACCGTTCCGGCGAAGGGAACGCCCGCCAGCCGCCTTCCCGCTCTCGCAACGGCCCGGCCACCGGTTCGCCAAACCGTTGCGAAAGCGTCGCCACCATGCGGCGGATCTGACCAATCTGCTTGTTGGCCGAGAGGATGAAGGCGGCCAGGCACTCCCAGGGCTCCTGTCGGAGCAGATGCAAGCCGCGACAGCTCGCCAGCGCCGTTTGCAACGCTCGATCCTCCGCCGGCAGGGCGCGTCGAACCGCCGCCAGGTCGTCCCCCAACCGCAGGTAGGACTCCAGCCAGTCCCACCCGGCGACCGGCTCGGCCAGCCGGGCCTCCAACCATGCGCCGCGTCGCTCCAGCCGGACCCAGCGTCCCATGATCACCGCCTCCCAGCCACCGGCCACCGGCGTCCATCCAAAGGCCTGCCCGCAATCGAGCGTCAGCTCCAGCGAGTACTCCGCCACCCGCCATCGGCGGAACGTCCCCTGCCGGTTGCCCCGGCCGGCCCGGACCGCCGCCGCTGGCTCAACGCAGCCCATGGCAGGCGAACAATTGCACCCGGCGCAGCACCACGCCGTTCCGGCGGACCTCCCGGACGCCCAGGTCCTCGACCCGCTCGAACTCCGCCACGATGTTCGCGGGCGCCGGTCGCAGCGCCTCCTTGATGCGCAGGACGTAGATCGCGTTCTGCCCCTTCCGATCCCGGTAACCGGGGTAGAAGTAGAACTGGTTCACGGGCCGATCCCACGTTTGGTAGAAGACGATCGGATCGTCCTTCACCCGCGACCGGTGGCCCGGCAGGTAGAAGCTCAGCTCTCCGGTGATCCCGTAATGATCGCCGATGACGAACACCGGCCGGCCGGAGCTCTCCTCGAACCGCCGGCGGTCGGCCTCGACGATCCGTCCCAGCTCGGCCCAACCGCGCACCCGGCGCAGCGGGTCCAGCTTCGGCGGAAGCGGTTTCCCCGCAAACGCCACCGCCACATCGGTGTCGTGCAGGAACCCGACGGCCAACCCGCCCATCACCAAGCCCGCCGCCAGCCACCGGCCCCAGCGCAGGCGCAGTTCGTTCCAGTGCCGGTCCGCATGGACGACCATCACGGCGAACAACGGCAGCACCGCCGGCGCAATCCAGTTCGGGTGCACCCGGCTCCGGATCGTGTACAGCCAATAACCGAGGAACAACGGCGCGCCCATCGCCAGGAAGTACATCAGCAACCCGTCCCGCCGGTGCCGCCGCCACGCCATCACCGCTGTCACCGCCAGCCCGACGGCAAACACCGGGTTCAGCAACCCGAACACCGCCCCGGTGAACTCCGGGAAAAACCGGAGGAAATCCTGCCATTGCCAGGCATGCGTCAGCCCCGCCCGATCCTGCAGATGGGTGACGGTGATCCAATCGTGCCGCGCGTTCCAGAGCACCACCGGCGCCGTGGCCAGCAGATGCACCGCCAAGCCCAGCCATGGCCCCGGCCGTTTCAAATGCCGCCGCGCCGACGACCACGCCGCCAGGAACAGGAAAAACGAAACCCACTGCAGCGAGGCCGAGTACTTGCTCAGGAAGCCCAACCCGCTCCAGATCCCCACCCACACCCAGTCACGCGTCGTGCCCGACGGTTGGACCGCCTTCCATCCGCGGTACATGGCCAGGGTCCAGCACAGCACCAGGGGCGGGTCGATTGTCATCAGCACCGAGCCCACCGCCATCATCGGCGCCGTGCACACGCACAAGATCAGGAAAAAACCGGCCCGGGCGCTGACCTCCCGGGTGAAAAACCGCAGCGTCACCCAGCTCAACAACGCCGCCAGCACCGGCGAGAAGAACCGCACCCCCAGCTCCGTGTCGCCCCACAAGTGCGTTCCCACCCACTGCAGGTAGGCGATCATCGGCGGCTTGCTGTAGTAGGAGAGGTCCGGGTGTTTCGACCACACCCACTGGTAGGCTTCGTCCTCGCTCAGCTCGATGGCGCCGGAGGCGATGTAGGCCAGCCGAAAGAGCAGCGTCGCCCAGATGAACACGATCCCCAGCCGATACCACTGCCGCTGGCGCACGCCCTCCGCATCCCGCACTGGAGGCGCGCCCGGCAGGGGCGCCAAGGGATCGGGCCGCCATACGAAGGGGCGGATGGAGGGCAACGCCCGCCACCAAAGCGGAAACCAGCGCCGTCCGATCCCCTGCCACAGCCGGTGGCTGAGGGCGACCCCGGCCCAACCGATCGCCGCGCCCAAAGCAGCGCCGGCCACCACCCCGACGACCGGCTCGCTCCGACACGCCATGCCCGCCGCGAGCACCGCCAGGATCCCGAGGCCCCAACCGGCCCGCCGATGGAACCTCCCCACGACGGCCGCTCCGGCAAACCACACGCTCACCGCCGCCACCGGCAGATACGGGAACCAGGGCTGCTC
>RFJD01000416.1 GCA_003695015.1 Verrucomicrobiota bacterium
AGGACGTACACCCGGCCGTCCTTGATGGCGTACTGCACGTTCATCAATCCGGAAACCCGCAGTTCCCGCGCCATGGCGTGGGTGTGGCGGCGCATCGTGTCGATCAACTCCTCGCCGAGTGTGTGCGGCGGCAGCACCATGGCGGCGTCGCCCGAATGGACTCCGGCAAACTCGATGTGCTCGAGCATGCCACCGACCACGATGGTCCCCTCGTCCGGGTCGTCGAAGTTGCCGACGTCGGCGATGCAATCCACGTCCACCTCGATGGCGTCCTCGAGGAACTTGTCCACCAACACGGGCCGTTCCGGCGAGGCGTCCACCGCTTCCCGCATGTAGCGGCGCAGTTCGGCCTCGGAATAGACGATCCGCATGGCCCGTCCGCCCAAGACGAACGAAGGCCGCACCAGCACCGGGTATCCGAGGCGGGCCGCCACCGCCACGGCTTCCTCCTCGTTGGTGGCGGTGCCGTTGGGGGGCTGGGCGATGCCGAGCTTGTCGAGCATGGCGGCGAAGAGTTTGCGGTCCTCGGCCCGCTCGATGCTCTGGGGGGTGGTGCCGATGATGCGGACGCCGTTGGCCTGCAAACCCAGGGCCAGGTTCAACGGCGTCTGGCCGCCGAACTGGACGATCGCCCCCCAGCAGTTCTCCCGGCGGTAGATGTGCAGCACGTCCTCGAGGGTCAGCGGCTCGAAGTAGAGGCGGTCGCTGGTGTCGTAGTCGGTCGAGACGGTCTCGGGATTCGAGTTGACCATGATGGTCTCGAACCCGTCCTCCTTGAGGGCGAAGGCGGCGTGCACGCAGCAGTAGTCGAACTCGATCCCCTGGCCGATCCGGTTGGGGCCGCCGCCGAGGATCATCACCTTGCGGCGGTCGGACGGCTTGGTCTCGTCCTCCCCGCGATCGTAGGTCGAGTAATAGTACGGCGTGTAGGCCTCGAACTCCGCGGCGCAAGTGTCCACCAACCGATACGCCGGCAGCAGGCCCAGCCGTTCCCGTTCGGCGCGGACTTCGTCCTCGGTCCGGCCGGTCAGGTGGGCGATCTGGCGGTCGGAGAAACCGCAGGCTTTGGCGCGCGCAAGCAGGTTCGGGTCCATGGATTCGCTCAACGAAGCGGTTGAATCGGTTCAGGCAAGGTCGGTTGGGGCGCGGCCGGCGCCGTGGTGGCCGGGCCGGTCGGCTGGGTTTCGGGCCGGCCCGGCTCCCGGCTGCCCAAGGCCCGCCACCGCGGGCGGTCGGCCAGGAACAACTGGTCCGGCAGGTAGTAGCTCCAGACGTCCTTGAGCGGGAACCCGTCGGGCAGCTCCTGCCGCAGCAGCAACTGGGCGGCGAACCGCGCCCAATCGTAGTCGCGCCCTTGGATCATCTGGCTGAGGAACTTCACGTCCGTGGTCAATTGCGTCAGATACAGCGCCGAAACCCGCTTGTGCCGGTCGTGGATCTCGAAGAACGCCTCGCGCGGGTTGCGCGGGATCCAGACGCACTGCCGGTCGCCGTACCACGCCACCGCCCACGGCATGTCGCTCATCATCAGCTCGTCCTGTCGCAGGAGCCGGGCGTTGGTCTGGATCCAGACCGGGTAGTACGGCGGGTAATTGATCGGGACGTTCGGCGGCGGCAGGAACGTCAGGATGATGGGCAAGGCGCTCACCCCCAGGAACACCGTGGTGATGAAGTGCCGCAGCTCGATGATCGGCAGCCGCATCTGGTCCAGCAGGGTGCTGAAAAAGGCCGCGCCGTAGATGAAAAACGGCGGCGCCAGCAGAATCAGCAGGTTCTCCGAATGAATGTCCGGGATGCGCTCGGACAAATGGGTCCGGCCCAGGGCCTGAAACACGGCCAGAGTCACCAGCGTCAGCAGCAACACGTACCTCAGGCGGCTCAGCATGCCGGAGCGGAACCGCAGCAACAATCCCGCCAGAAAGAAGCCGCCGAGCCAGTTGCCGCCCAGCCGCGGCAGTTCGTGGGTGAGGATGTCGTACAGGTTCAACACCAGCTTCCGCCCGTAGTCGTTCAGCCCCACCAATTGCATCTCCGGCTCGAGCGTGCGCTCGAGGGTGTCGTGCGGATAAGCGATCGACCCTTGGTCGATGGCGAATCCGGCCAGCCCGAAGGGATGGCCGCAGAGCTGGTAGTTCCTCACCAGCCAAGGCGCCACCACGGCCGCGGCCACCAGGACGACCACCAGGTTCACCTTGAACCGCCGCTGGTTGAAGAAGATCAGCACGTAGGCCACCGTCGGAACCAGCAATCCGAGCATCGAGTAGCGGGTGAGTCCGGCCAGGCCGATCAACAACCCGCACACCGCCGCCCACCGATAGAGCCCCCGTTTTTCCCGGCCTCCCTCGAAAAAGGCCGTGTCCAACCGCAACAGGGCACGCACCCAGAGAGCCAGCCACAGCATCACCATCATGGTGGACAGGCCGGAGGTGGAAAACCGCCACAGGGTGTCGGACAACAGCAGGAAAGCGAGGGTCAGCACGCCGACCTCGATGGAGAACAACCGCGAGGCCAAACTGGCCATCAGCCCGATGACGATCAGGAAGAGCACCTGGTTGGCCACCGCGATGATGACCTCCGGCTGGTACCGCAGGAACGGCCCTTCGATCTGGTACTTGAACGGCAGGGCCTTCATCAGGCCGGCCAGGAACAACGGATAGACCGGCGGGTTGATCAGATCCGGATGCGGCGCCGAACCGATGTCCGCCTCCAAGCCCTGCTTCTGCACCACCAAGTGGATGCTCAGCGGCCGGATCACCTCGGTGGTGTAGCCCCGCCCGGCGACGATGTTGCGGGCCAACTGGGCCGCCTCCATGGCTTCCGGGGCGTAGAAGTTCTTGAACTCCCGGGTGTCGTACCACCACGCCAGGGCGAGGACGGCCAACACCGTGGCCAGGGCGCGCACGATGCGCGGGCCCCGCCCGACTTCCAACTCGTAGATCAGTTCCTGAATGTGCGGCATGATGGTCTCGATCCCGCCGGCTCAACCTCCGGCATCCGCGGCCGATCTTCCCCGCCGGGGGGCGAAGTCCTCCAACTGGTACTGGTGCAGCTTGCGGTGGAGGGTCCGGCGGCTGATGCCCAGTTTGCGCGCCGCCAAGGTGCGGTTGCCGCCCGTCTCCCGGAGAGCGCGGATGATCTGCTGCCGCTCGGTCTCCTTCAAGCTCAAGGTCGTGGGCGCCGGCTCCCACGCAGAAGGCGGGGCCGGCGGCCCGGCCGGGACGCCGGAGGAAGCCCCGTCCGCGGGGCCGTGCCCCGCCGCGGTCCCGGCCGGTTCACCCGCCGTCACCACCGGGCGGCTTTGGGGTGAACGGACGCTGGCCGGCAGATCGCGCAGGGTGATCCGATCGCCCCGGCACAACGCCACGGCGCCCTCGACGGCGTTGCGCAGCTCCCGCACGTTGGCCGGCCAAGGGTAGCGCAGCATGGCTTCCATCGCCTCGGGCGTGAACCCTTCGATCCGTTTGCCGTACTGCTTCGAGATCTCCTTTAGAAAGTGGGTCGCCAACAGGGGAATGTCCCCTTCCCGTTCGCGCAGGGGCGGCAGCCAGATTTCGACCACGCGCAGCCGGAAAAAGAGATCCTCGCGAAACTTCCCCTGCCGGACCAGCTCGGCCAGGTTGCGATTGGTGGCGGCGATGACCCGCACATCCACCGAGATGGTCTTGTTCGAGCCGAGCCGCTCGAAGGTCCGTTCGCCCAGCACCCGCAGCAGTTTCACCTGCGTCGAGGCGTCGATCTCCCCGATCTCGTCGAGGAACAGCGTGCCGCCGTTGGCCTGCTCGAAACGGCCGATCCGCCGCTCCGTGGCGCCCGTGAATGCCCCCTTCTCGTGACCGAACAACTCGGCCTCCAGCAGGGTGGCCGGCAGGGCCGCGCAATGGACCGTCACCATCGGGCGTTTGGCGCGCGGGCTGAGCCGGTGGATCGCCTTGGCGAACATCTCCTTGCCGGTGCCGCTCTCGCCCTGGATCAGCACCGTCGCCGGCGTCGGCGCCACCTGGCGCACGATGTCGAAGACCTCCTGCATGGCGGGGGAGTTGCCGACGATTTCCTCGATGCCGAACCGTTCGTCCAGTTGCGCCTGCAACTGGCGGTTTTCGTCCTCGAGCCGGTGCTGCCGCAGGGCCTTGGCGATGCGGATCTCGAGTTCGTCGATCTGCATCCGGCCCTTGGGGATGTAGTCGTCCGCCCCCCGCTTCATGGCCTCGACGGCCAGCTCCTCCGAGCCGTAGGCGGTCATGAGGATGCAGACGGGCGGATGGCTGAGCGATTTGGCCCGGGCGATCAGCCGCATGCCGTCCTCCTTGGGCATGCGGAAGTCGGTCAACAACACGTCGAACCGCTCCCGTTCGAGCAATTCCCACGCCGTGGCGGCGTCCTCGGCGATGAAGACCTCGTAACGATCCTCCAAAGCGGCGCGCAGCCCCTCCCGCGTGGGCTTTTCATCGTCCACGATCAACAGCGTGGGTCGCTCTTCCATCGCGCGGCGCGATTATGCCCGCCCGTGCCGGCGGATGCACCGAGTTTTTGTCCGCCCTGCCCGGCTCACCGGTCGCCGGCCTCCACCGCCGAGCCGCTCCAGCCGAGCTTCTGCCGCAGGGTCTGGAAAAAGGAGGCGCCCGGCCGCCGCACCAGGCAGGCCGCATGCCGGCTCCGCTGCACGGTGATCCGCTCGTTCACCTCGATCTCCGTGCCCACCTGGCCGTCGGCCGAGAAAAACGTCGCCACCCCGTGCGTCAGCAGGCGGACCTCGATCACCGCCCCCAACCGCACGATGACCGAGCGGTTCGAGAGCGTGTGCGGGCAAATCGGCGTCAGGGCGAACACCTCCGCCTGCGGGCTCACCACCGCCCCACCGGCCGCCAGCGAGTAGGCCGTCGAACCCGTCGGCGAACTGATGATCAACCCGTCCCCGCGGTAGCGGGTCAGCGTCTCGCCATCGACGCTCAGTTCCAACTCGATCAGGCGGGGCGTCGGCCCCCGGCTGATCACGAAATCGTTCAAGGCCAGTTCCGGGCGCTGGCGGGGACGGCTGCTGCGGCGGGCTTGGATGAGGTGGCGGGATTCGACCCAGCATTCGCCGGCCTTGAGGGCGGCCAGCGTTTCCGGCAGGTCGGCGAAGCCGCAGGTCGTCAGAAAACCGAGCGTGCCGAGGTTCACTCCCAAGATGGGCACCCGGCTGGACGCCACCGCGCGGGCGACCCGCAGCATCGTGCCGTCCCCGCCCAAGGCCACCAGCATGTCGCATGTCGTCGCCAATCCGGGCAGGGTCGAGAGCGTCGGCACGTCCTCCAGCCCCAGCGCGGCCGTGGCCTCGTTGGTTTGGACTTGGAATCCGGCCTGGCGCAACAACGCCACCGTCTCCCGCAGCGTGCCGGGGTCGCCGCACTTGTCCGGATTGGCCACCAGCCCCAGCCGCTCAATCTTGTCGGTCAATCTTCTCAAGCAGCACCAGAAATTCCTTGTTGCCCGCGGGCCCCAGAATGGGCGACTCGACCCGGCCCCGCCAGTGCAAACTCCCCCCGGCCGCCACCCAATTCTCCAACTCGCGCAGCACCCGCTCGTGAATGCGCGGATCGCGGATCACGCCGCGCCCGCGGCTGGCCTCCCGGCGTCCGGCTTCGAACTGGGGCTTCACCAGCGCCACGATCCGTCCATTGGGGCGCAACAGGGCCGGCAACGGCGGCAGCACCAGCCGCAGCGAAATGAACGAGCAATCCACCACCGCCAGGTCCAAGGGAACGAAGGGTTGCGGGAAATGGGCCGGTTGCAAGTGCCGCGCGTTGATGCCCTCCAGCGGCGTGACCCGCGCGTCCTGCCGCAACTTCCACGCCAACTGCCCTTTGCCCACGTCCACCGCGTACACGTGCGCCGCCCCGCGTTGCAACAGGCAGTCGGTGAACCCGCCGGTCGAAGCCCCCACGTCCACCACCCGCCAGCCCCGGACGTCGAGCCCGAAGGCGTCCAGAGCGCGTTCGAGCTTGTAGCCGCCGCGGCTGACGTAACGTTCCGGCGCCTCCAGGACGACCTCCGCCTCCGGCGGCACCCGCGCCCCCGCCTTGGTGGCGGGTTGACCGTCCACCCGCACCCGGCCCGCCAGGATCAACCGCCGCGCCTGTTCGCGGCTCGGGCAAAGGCCGTGTTCGACCAACCACTGATCCAGCCGGAGCCGCCCCGCCACCGCGCCCGCCTCCCGCCGGCCTCAAGAGGCCCGGCCGGCCTCGGCCAACAAACACTCCGCCCCGGCCGGGCTGCTGAGCCGCGTCCGTTCCCGCGCCGCCGCCGGCACCAAGGCGAAATGGCCGGGCTTCAGCTCCACCGCCTCGGCCGGATCATCCGTTTCCAAGCGGACGACCTCCCGGATCGACGCCACCACCAGCGGCCGGGGCCGGCCCGTCAGGAAAACCGGTTCACCGGTCAACCGCCATTGTTCCACCTCGAAGAGCGGATCGGCGACCAGCCGGCGACGTTCCACCGGCCCTTCGCGGACGAACTCCCGCGGCAGGAGGGCCGGCTCGGTGTCGTTGAAATCGATGCTCGCCAAGGCCTGCGGGATGTGCAGCTCACGCGGCCGGCCGTCCAAGCCGACGCGGTTCCAGTCGAAGACCCGGTAGGTCGTGTCGGAGTTCTGCTGGATTTCGAAGACCACCAAGCCGGCTCCCAGCGCGTGCATCCGACCGCTGGGCAGGAAAAGGGCGTCGCCCTCGCGCACCGGCAACCGCCAGACCGCCTCGGCCGCCGTGCCCTTCTCCAGCATCTCGGCGAAGCGCTCCCGGGTGATGCCCGGCTTGACGCCGGCCATGATCGCCGCGTCCGGTTCGGCCCGCGCCACGTACCACATCTCGGTCTTCGGTTCCCCGCCCAGCTCCGCCGCCCTGGCCGCCGGGGGATGGACCTGCAGCGAGAGGATGTCCCGGGCGTCGAGCAGCTTCACCAGAAGCGGAAACCGGCCGTGGGCGTCGCCCGCCTCGCCCAGCAATTCCCCGCGCCGTTCCTGCATCAACCAGCGCAGGTCCTTGCCGGCCAACGGGCCGTTGAGGATGACGCTGACGCCTTCCGGCCGGTCGGTGATCTCCCACGATTCACCGATGCGTTTGCCGGGCGGCAACGGCTTGCCGTACATCTCGGCCAGGGTCCGTCCACCCCAGACGCGTTCCTTGAAGATGGGTTGGAAAACGAGGGGATACCGTGCCATGTCCGTCGTTTCCTTGCTTGCTCATCCGGCGACAGCGACCCGGCCGTCCCCGAAAACGGGACCGGCGCTCAACCGCCACGCTCCGCCTGCCGGCCGTTGGCGGCTTTGCCTTGGGAAGGTTCCGACCCGTCCCCGGCGGCGGCGGCTTCCGGTTCCTCTGGTTCCTCCGGCGCCGGCGGTTCGGGAGCTTCCACGAAATGACCGATGCGCCGGTACTTTTCGTAGCGCCGGCGGAGCAGGTCGTCCAACGGCAGCTTCTCCAGCTCGCCGAGGTGGCGCAGCAAAGCCTCCTTCAGCGCGGCGGCGGTCGCTTCGAGGTCGGCGTGCGCGCCGCCCAGCGGTTCGGGGATCACTTCATCGACCAGCTTGAGTTCCAGCAGGTCCTTGGCGGTGATGCGCAACGCCTCGGCCGCCTTGGGCGCGGCGGTGCGGTCTTTCCAGAGAATGGCGGCGCAGCCTTCGGGGCTGATGACCGAGTAGTAGGCGTTTTCGAGGATGAGAACCCGGTCGGTCACCCCGATGCCCAAGGCGCCCCCACTGCCGCCCTCGCCGATGACGACCGCCACCATCGGGACCTCGAGGACCGCCATTTCGCGGAGATTCACCGCGATCGCCTCGGCGATGTGGCGTTCCTCGGCCCCCACGCCGGGGTAGGCGCCGGCGGTGTCGATCAACGTCACCACCGGCAGGCTGAACTTCTCGGCCAGGCGCATCAGCCGCAGCGCCTTGCGGTAGCCCTCGGGATGGGCGGAACCGAAGTTGCGCCGGATGTTCTCCTTGGTGTCGCGGCCCTTCTGGGTGCCGATGACCATGACGCGGCGGTCGTCGAGCCGGGCAAACCCGCCGACCATGGCCTGGTCGTCGGCGAACAGCCGGTCGCCGTGAAGCTCCTGAAAATCGCGAAACACCGTGCCGATGTAGTCCAGGGTGTACGGCCGGCGGGGATGCCGGGCCAACTGGACCCGCTGCCACGCGCTGAGGTTCGAATAGATGGCGCGGCGCGTTTCCTCGAGTTTCTGTTCCATGCGGGAGATCTCCTCGTTGAGGTCCAGCCCCAGCGTGGCGGTCTGCGGATGGGCTTTGAGCTCATCCAGCTTCCGCTGCAATTCGGCTATCGGTTTTTCGAAATCCAGATAGTGCTTCATGGGCCACCGATCGGACCGCCTGACCCGAGTCCGCCGTCCACCTTAGCCAGCGGCCGGGCGGTTGAAAAGCCCGGCCGGCCGGCCTCCGAGAGGCCGCGATCTCACGGACGTTGCCGCGGCACGATGGTCAGGCGGCCGTCCTCGACCCGGATGGCTTCCAGCTTTTGGACGAGTTGGACGCCCTCTTGGGAAGCGTAGAAGTCACGGGCGAGATTCTGTTTCCGGAGCTCGGCCAGGACGGCGTCGGGAACCTTCCGGCCCTTGACGCTCAGGGACTCGATGGTCGCCACCAACACGCCGTTGGTCAGGGAAACCCGCAGCTCGATCGAACCGTTGAGGTAACGGCCCTTGTGCTTCTGGAGCCAGGGATGCGGGATGTTCTCCAGCGGCAGGCTGACGGCGCCCTGGATGCGGTCGCCCTCGATGTCCAGGTAAACGTGATCGCGCAGGGGCGCCCATTCCTTCGAGGCGGCCAGCAGCAGGTTCAACTGCCGCCCGTCCAACACCAACGGCTCGGCCGGACGCCCCTCCTCCAACGCCTTGGCAAAGGCATCCACCCGCTGGCGGACGGCCGTCGCCTCGGCCTCGTCGATTTGGACCTGCGGCAGCTCCATCGGCTGGGTGTCGGTGTACTTGACGATCTGCTGGTTGACGAACCAGCGCACGCCGAGGTAACCGCCGACCACCACCAGGAGGCCGAGGATCAGCGACGTGACGCAACCGTAGAAACAACAGCCGCGCCGGGGCTTGACTTGCTCTTCGTAAACAGCGTCTGCGCTCATGGGGTCAGGCTATTCAGGTTGAGTTCGACAGGCCGGAGGGTGCCCCAGCCCGGGCCGTCGGCACAAGCCCAACGGGTTGGCCGGGCCGGCCGCGTCACCGTCCGTCCGCGGCGGTTCGGGCACACGAAAAGAACTTCCGGCCGGCCGGCCCGGACGCCTACCTTCGGCCCGTGGTCCTCCCGCGGGCCGGGAGGACGCGGCAACGCCATGGCAACCCGGACGGCACAACCGAGCCTGCGACTGCTGAAGCCCTTTCTGCGACCGGCCGTGTGGCCGATGGTGGGCGGGTTTGTCAGCGGGCTGGGTTATGCCCTCATGAGCGGGGTGGGCCTGCCGGCGATGCTCAAGACCGTCATGCCGGTCTTCTTCGGCCGGGAAGAGGAGGCTTCGCCGCAGGTGGTGGCCGCCGCCAAAGCCCTCTTCGGCGAGGACTACGCGGCCAAGCTCCTGTTGGTGGCCTGTCTGGGCATGCCGGCGGTGATGTTGTTGCGCGGCCTGTGTGCCTTGATGAACCGCTACCTCCTGAACCTGGCGGGATTCCGCTTTCTGGACGGCCTGCGGCGGGCGGTCTTTGCCCGATTGCAGGAGCTGCCGCTGGAGTTCTATCAACGCCACAAGGCGGGCGACCTGGTCAGCCGGCTGGTCACCGACGCCCAGCAACTGAAGCATCTGGTGACGGCCCTGAGTGAGGACCTCATCAAGCAGCCGCTCCTGCTGCTGGCCGCCCTGGGCTTCCTCATCTACACCTCGATCACCGAACGCAGCGCCCTCTTCACGCTCATCGCCCTGCTGAGCGTGCCCGTCTGCGTCATCCCGATCCGGGCCGCCACCACCCGGTTGCTGCGGCGCGCCCGGGCCCTGGCTTACCAGAGCGGCGAGCTGGCGGCCGCCGTCACCGAAACCGTCCAGGCTCCGCTCGAAATCCAGGCGGACAACCTCCAGTCCCGCCAGCAGGAACGGTTCGACCAGCAACTCCGGGTCCTGCTGCGCCTCTCGATGAAGGCGGTCAAGTACGAGTCGATCGTCGCGCCGATCATCGAGTTCATCGCCACCGTCGGCTTCATGATCGGCCTCTACTTCGGGGTCAAATCCGGCATCGATTTCGCCACCTTCAGCGCCTTGGGCGTGGCACTGTACCTCTCTTACGAACCGATCAAGGCCCTGGGGTCCATCCAGGCCAAGATCCGGTCGGCCCAAGGCTCCTTCGAACGCCTGGCCGCCATTCTGACCGCGCCCGACACCGTGCCGGATCCGCCCCGACCCAAGCCCGTGCCCGCCGGCCGCCAGCCGATCCGGTTCGAGCAGGTTCGCTTCCGTTACCCCACCCAAGCGTTGGACACCCCGGCGGCGTTGAGCGACGTGGACGTCGAGATCGCCCCGGGCGAAACCGTGGCGTTGGTCGGTCCCAGCGGCGCCGGCAAGACCACCTTCGCCCTGCTCGTGCCCCGGTTCTACGACCCCACCGAAGGCCGCGTCACCTACGGCGGCATCGACCTGCGCGAGCTGACCAAGGCGGACCTGCGCCGCCAGATCGCCATCGTCCCCCAAAACCCCGCCCTCTTCCACGCCACCATCGCCGAGAACATCCGCGTCAGCCGGCCCGACGCCTCCGACGCGGACGTCATCGAGGCCGCCCGGCGGGCGTACATCCACGATTTCATCCAAAGCCTGCCCGCCGGCTACGACACGATGGTGGGCGAACGCGGCGCTTCCCTTTCCGGCGGCCAACGCCAGCGCATCGCCGTGGCCCGCGCCTTCCTGAAAAACGCACCGGTGCTGATCCTCGACGAAGCCACCAGCGCCTTGGACTCCGAAAGCGAGGCCATGGTCCAAGAGGCGCTGAAGCAGCTCGTCCAAGGGCGCACCACCATCATGATCGCCCACCGTTTCAGCTCCCTGACACTGGCCAATCGCATCCTGGTCTTCGAACAGGGCCGCATCACCGGCGACGGCCCGCCCGAAACGCTGCGCCGCACGCACGCCACCTACCGCCGCATGCAGGAACTTCAACAACTGGCCTGAACCCGCCCCCGCCCATGAGCTCAACCGTCCATGTCCTCTGCCTCAAGTGGGGTCGCCGCTACGGCCCGGAGTACGTCAACATCCTTGCCGCCTCCGTCCGCCGCCATCTCCGGCGGCCGTACCGGTTCCATTGCTGCACCGATGACCCGACCGGCCTGGCCGGCGGCATCCACGTCATCCCCTTTCCCGAAAACCCCGGCATCCGCCGCGGCTGGCCGGACATCCTGGTGAAGGTCGTCGTCACCCGGGACGGCTTCGGCGGGCTCGATGGGCCGACCCTTTTCCTGGACCTCGACGTGGTGATCATGGGCAGCCTGGACGAACTCTTCGACCACGCGCCCGGCCGGCCGGTGATGATCCACAACTGGGTCGGCGCCCACAAAGCGCTCCTCGGGTTGCGCCCGCCGGCGGGCAATTCCTCGGTCTTCCGCTTCGAGGCCGGCGCGTCGAACTACGTGTTCGAGAAACTCCTGGCCGAGGGGCTGCGGGCCGAGGACCGCTCGATCTTCAACGGCGACCAAGAGTTCCTCACCTACGCCTTTCGCGACCTGGCCTGGTGGCCCGAAACCTGGGTCCGCAGTTTCAAGCGGCACTGCCGGCCGGTGTTTCCGCTCAACCTCTGGCTGCCGCCCAAGCCGCCCAAGGACTGCCGCGTCTTGGTTTTCCACGGACGGCCCGATCCCCCGGAGGCCATCGCCGGCTGGCGCGACCGCAAGCTCCACCGCCGCACCCGCCCGGCGCCGTGGATCGCCGAGCATTGGCGCGAGTGAGACCGCTGTTCCCCGCCATGTCGCCCCGTTCCGAAGTCCCACCCCGGCCCGAGCCCCATCCGCCCGCCGACCAGCCCATCCGGGTCAAGTTCCTCTCGAAAGACAGCCAGCGCGACACCACTTGGCGCTGGCGGCGCCACCTCCCCGGCGGCAATCCCCGGATCGGCCGCTGCCTGTTCCTGTTCGACCGCGAGGAGCGGCACTACGACTGGCTGGCGGTCTATGACGACCTGCCCTCGGTGGCCGGCGAACGCCACACCCTCTGGCGCGAGCCGCTGGCCTGTCCGCGCGAGCAAACCATCCTCCTGACGGCCGAACCCTCCTCGGTGAAGGTCTATGGCCGCGGCTTCCTCCGGCAATTCGGTTGGGTGCTCACCTCCCAGGAACCGTGGGTCATCCGTCATCCGCGCGCCATCTACCACCAGACCGGCGAAGTCTGGTTTTACGAGGGCGACTATGACGAAATCGCCGCCCACCCGCCCACCGGGAAAACCCGCCTGATCTCGACCGTCTGCTCCTCCAAACGCCACGGCCACACCCTCCACCGGCTCCGCTACGACTTCACCCAACGGCTGCGACAGGTCCTGCCCGAGCTGGAGGTCTGGGGCCACGGCGTCCGCCCCATGGAACGGAAAAACGTGGCGTTGGATCCGTACCGCTACCACATCGCCATCGAAAACCACGTCTCCCTCCACGGCTGGACCGAAAAACTCGCCGACGCCTTCCTCGGGCTTTGCCTGCCCTTCTACTTCGGGGCGCCCAATGCCGCCGACTACTTCCCGGAGGAAAGTTTCATTCCCATCGACATCCGCGACTTCGAAGGGACGGTCGAAACCATCCGCCGGGCCATCCGGGACAACGAGTACGAGAAACGCCTGCCCGCCATCCGCGAAGCCCGCCGCCGGGTCATCGAGCAATACGCCACGCTGGTGCAACTGGCCCGGATCATCGAGGAACGCACGCCGGCCAACCCGCCGCCGCCCACCCCGGGAGCGGTCATCCTCAGCCGCCATGCCTGGCGCCGCTCCTCCCCGCTCCGCGCCCTGGCCGTCGGCTTGGAGAAAGCCTGGGTCCGCCTCCAACTCCGCCTCGGCCGGACCGGCTGAACCGTTCGGGTGCTCCCGCCCCACCGGCGTGATCCTTGCCAGCCGCGACCCCGTTTGCTTGACTCACGCCGGAAACGACGCGCCATGGCCGACACCGAACCAACCGCCACGCCCCCGCCCCTCCGGGACAAACACCTCTTCATCACCGGCGGCGCCGGCTTCATCGCCAACGCCCTGATCCGCCGGCTCATCGAACACAACCGCATCACCGTTTACGACAACTTCAGCCGGGACACCCTCACCGGCAGCGGCCTGCGTGACCATCCGAACCTCACGGTCATCGAAGGCGACGTGCTCGACGCCGACCATGTGGAAGCCAGCATGCGGGAGCCGGACATCGTGGTGCATGCGGCGGCCATCGCCGGGATCGACACCGTCATCCGCGACCCGGTGCGCACCTGGGAGGTCAACGTCATCGGCACCGCCAACGTCCTGCGGGCGGCCCGCAAGGCCGGCGTGCGCGACCGGTTCCTGGACTTCTCGACCTCCGAGGTGTACGGCCCGATGGCCTACCAATCCACGGAGGAATCGCCCGCGGTGGCCGGATCGGCGGGCGAGGCCCGCTGGGTGTACGCCGTCGGCAAGCTGGCCGGTGAACACCTCGTCAAGGCGTACCACCAGCAGTACGGCCTGCCGACCGTCACCGTCCGCCCCTTCAATGTCTATGGTCCCGGCCAGACCGGCGAAGGGGCATTGCAGGTCTTCATCAAACGCGCGCTGCGAAACGAGGACATCTTCATTTACGGCGACGGCGCCCAGATCCGGGCCTGGTGTTACGTGGACGACTTCGTCGATTGCCTGATGCGCTGTCTCACCTCGCCGAAGGCGGTCGGCCAGTCCTACAACATCGGCAACGCCCGCGCTGTCATCACCGTGCTCGGGCTGGCCCAGACGGTCTGTCGCGTCCTCGACTCCAAGTCCCGCATCGTCTTCAAACCGCCCCTGTCGGCGGACATCGCCCTGCGGATCCCGAGCGTGCGCAAGGCCGAGGAGGACTTGGGCTTCAAGGCGCAGGTGGATCTGGAGGAAGGCATCCGACGGACGGCCGAGTATTTCCGCGCCCAAATGGGATGAGCGCCAACCCCCAGATTCCGCTGGCCCGGCCGTGGTTTGGCCGCGAGGAAGCCGAGGCGGTGGCCGAGGTGCTCGACAGCGGCTGGGTCGTCCAAGGCGCCA
>RFJD01000417.1 GCA_003695015.1 Verrucomicrobiota bacterium
CCCGGCGGTTGCGGTCCGGGATCGGGGCGGAACAACTGCCCGACCTCCTGGACCGCTACACCGCGACCGACCAACCCGTCCTGCGGGGCCTGATCAACGTCAACACCGCCCCGGTCGAGGTTCTCCGGTGTCTGCCCGGCGTGGACGATTCCTTGGCCGAATCGATCGTCGGCGCGCGGATTGCGCTCAACGCGGACGAACGTCGCACGCCCGCCTGGCTCTACACGCGCGGCTTGCTCAACGCGGAGCAATTCCGCACGCTGGCCCCGTATCTGACGGCCCGCAGTTACCAGTTCCGTTTCCATTGCGTGGGCTATGGGCTGCCGTCGGGACGGTACCGGGTTGTCGAAGCCGTGGTGGACGTGGCCGGCGAGTCGCCCCGGATACTGAGGGTGCGGGATTTGACGGCCGCCGGGTTTCCCCTGCCGTTGGATCTGCTGACCGGCGGAACCGGCGGTGACAGTGGGGCGGTGACGCGGGGCGCAGGCCGCGGGTGGTCGGGGCGGCCGTTGATGGCGGCGGGCGTGCCGAACGTCCATGGGTTTCATTGAAGCGACCTTTCATGCCGCAGCCGTTGAACATGGAGAAACTGGGCGCCGCGCCGAAGGGGCGTCGGGCGGGCCGCTGGCCGTGGGCGGGCCGGGTCACGGCGCTGGATCTGGACGGCGACATGCTGCGCGTCGTGCAGGCGGTCCGGCGCGGCGGCCGGGCGCGGATCGTCCGCTATGCGGCGAGCCGCATCGAGGGGTTCGACCCCGCGGCTTCCCCGGCCGAACGAGGCCGGGCGGTGGGGGAGACGCTGCGGCGGTTGGGGGTGCGGGCGCGCCGGGTGGTGCTGGGGATTCCGCGCGCGCAGGTCATGCTCCGCACCCTTTCGCTGCCGCCGGCCGAGCAGCCCGGCGAGGTGGCGGCGATGGTCCACTACCAGTTGGCGCGGGACCTTCCCTTTCCGGCGGCGGAGGCGATCATCGATTTCACCCTGCAACCGGTGGCCGGCGGACCGCCGACCATCGAAGGCGAATCGCCGGCCCTGTCGGAGGAGGGGGAAAACGCCCTGCGCGTGCTGGCCGCGGTGGTCAAGCGCGAGCTGGTGCGGGACTACGAGGAACTGGCGCGGGCCGCCGGGCTGAAACTGGCGGCACTGGGCCTGCGGTCCCACGCCAACGTCCGGTGCGTCGAGTTGCGCCGGTTGGAGGGGGGCGACCGCTGCGTGGCCATGGTCTCGTTGCGGTCCGACGAGGTGATCTTCGACGTGGTGCTCGACGGGAGCCTGGCCTTCAGCCGGGTCGGTTCGGTGACGTTGCAGGCGGAGCCGGGGGATGAAACGGGGCGCCGCCGGATGATCGCCGACATCGTGCTCGAGGTCGTCCGGGGCGTCCACAATTACGAAGGGGTCGAAGGCCATGGGGCGATCACCCGGTTTTTCGTGGCCGGCTGCACGGGGTTGGAGGAGGAGCTGAAGGAGGCCTTGCGGGAGCGGTTCGACGTTCCGGCGGAGGTGCTGGACCCGGTGCGGCTGCTGGGGCTCAAGCGAATCGAGGGCAACGGAGCCACCGGCGCCCAGGCGGCCTTTGGTCTGGCCCTGGGCGCGTTGGATCCGGAAGGGCTGCCGTTCGATTTCCTGCATCCACGGCGGCCGCCGGTCCGGCGGGACACCCGGCGGTTGCGGGTATTGGCGGCGGCGACGGCGGGCGCCTGTCTGCTTTTCGGGCTGACGGTGTGGCGGACGGTGCTGGTCCGGCGTCACCAGGCGGTGTTGGCCGCGTTGCAGCAGGAGTTGGCCCTGGCCAACCGCAACGCCCGCGCGTACCGGGCCCTTTCGGTCCAGGCCGCCACCGTCCGGCAATGGGAACAATCGCGGACACCCTGGCTGGATCACCTGGCGCTGTTGAGCGCCCTGCTGCCGCCGAGTCCGGACCTGTACGTGACCTCGCTTTCGGCCAGCGGGGGCAACACGCTGAACCTCTCGGTCAAGGTCCGGACCGGCGAGATCCTGAACCGGATCGGCGACGCGTTGCGGGAGGCGGGCTACGAGGTCAAACCCTCGGCCATTACGCCGGTCAACGACCGCTACGGCTACCGTTTCCAGGCCGGTTTGGAACTGGCCATCCCGGCCGGCATGTCGATCGATCTGGCGCGACTCGAAGTGCCCGAGCGGCCGGCCGACGACGTTTCCGGCTCGGCCGAGCTGGCCTTGGAAACGCCGGTGAACGAAGGGACGCCTGCTCCGGCCGCTGCCTCCGACTCCCACGCGGCCAATTCTTCGCCGGGGGCGCGAGAGGTTGCCGGCCAGACCTCGCCGCCGCCGGGGACGCGGGAGAAGCGGAATCGTTTTCCGGGAGACGGTTCGGCGGGGAATCCCACCTCCCGCCGCTACATCGAGGTCAAGCCTTCCTACCGCGTGGTCGAGCCGACGCCGATTGGCCGATCCCGCGGCCAGGATTACCGCGAGGCCCGACGCAATGGCGTGCCGCGGGTCAAGCCGGCGCCGGCGGGTGGTTCCGAAAGGCGGCGCTTTTCCCTGCCGGAGAACTGGAGCCGGCTCAGCCCGGAGGAGCGTCGGGCCCTGATCGAGCGATTCCGGCAACAGCGGGAACGCTCCCGCTCGGCCGTGTCCGGACAACGGAAAGGAGGCGGCCGATGAAGGGGCGCACGCGACTGCTGGCTTGGGCGGCCCTGGGTGGGGCGGCACTCTGGGTGCTGGCACTGGTGGTCCGCGGGTTTGTGTTCGCCCCGGCCAGGGCCATCGACGCCCAAGTCGAAGCGGTCCGCGCCAAGCTGGAACAAGCCGCCAAGGACCGACAGGAGTTCCTGCGCGACGAAGCCTGGCTGCGCCAGGTGGGCGGGCGGACTTTCGGGCAGACGCCCGACACGGCGGCGGCGGAAGTCGGCGCCATGCTCACCGGGCACATCCTGCGGGTGGGGTTGCGCGAGGCCGACTTTTCCCGCATCCCGATCGGCGAACGCCGCCTGCGCGGCGCGGTGGAGATCGGCTGGACGGTCCAGGGCGAGGGACCGCTGGCACGGATCGTGGACCTGCTTTACCTGCTCGAGCGGGATCCCCGGCTGCATCGGATCGAGGGGCTGGTGCTGAGCCCGTCGGCCAAGGGCGGGCGCGTGCGGGTGCGGTTTCGATTCCTGACGTTGTTGCTGACGCCCGCGCCACCGCCGGGCGAGCCGGTCGAGCTGCCGCAGCCTTCGCTCGACGCGCCCGAACGCCGGTGGTACGCCGCCATCACCCGGCGGGATCTGCTGCGACCCTACGTCCCCCGGCGCGAACGGGAACGGAGCGGCGGCGAACCGGCCCCGCCAACGTCGGAGCCGCCGGCCGCCCCCGACCGCTACCTCGACCCGGCCTCGTTGAAGATCGTATCCCTCAGCTCGTGGGGGCAGGGGCCGGAAATCCACGTGCGCGACGAACGCGAGAACCGCATCCGCGTGCTCCATCCCGGCGACACGCTGGGATCGTGGCGGTTGGTGACGGTCGATTACCGCCCCCTGCCGCATCCGGCCAAGCCCGTGCTCCTGTCTTACAGCCGGCTCATCCTCCGCCAGGATGACCAATGGTACGCCGTCGAATGCGGCCAGACCCTGGCCGACCGGCGGCCGATCTCGACCAATGAGTTTCCCTTCCTGACGCAGTTCGAATGAAAACCCAACGTTTCCCTGCCTTGCGATCCGGGTTGCCGGCCGTCGTCCTGGGGCTGGCCTTGATGGGGATGGCCGCCTTGGTGCGGGCCCAAGAGGCAGCCGCCGACACCAACGCCCCCGCGGCGACCTCGGCCACCGTTTCCGCCCCTGCTTCCGCTTCCTTGGACACCAACGCACCCCCGTCGGCCGAACCGCCTCCGGCCGCGCCTCCCGCCACCGCGGCCGCGCCGGCCGGGAGCAGCGTCGAGACCAACACCGCCCCCGCCACCGCGGAAGCCGGGTCCGCCGAGGAAACCACCGCGACGTCCGGCCCCGGTACGGATCCGGCCCCAACGCCGGCAGCCGGAAACGATGCCGGTTCCGAGCCGACGGCACCCAAGCCGCCGGAAGCCCAACCCGCCGCGGACGGCCTCATCCGGTTCCAATTCGAGGATATGCCCTACATGGACGTCGTCCGCCGCTTCGCCCAGATCACCGGCAAGCCGTTGATTGCGGACATCACCCTCGACGGCACCCTGACCTTCTTCGATCCCAAGCCCTACGAGTACGGCGAGGCGCTGGACACGCTGAACCTGATCCTCGCCGGCAAGCGCGCCATGCTCGTCGAGACCGGCCGTTACCTGCGGCTGATCCCCTTCGACGACCTGCAGAAACTGCCGCTGCCGATCTACCGGGGATTGGAGGAAACCGAGGGCACGCGCGCCGGGGAGATCGTGACGGTCGTTCTTCAGCTCCAGAACCTGGACGCCGGCGAGATTTCGGAGTCCATCACCCCCATGCTCAGCAAGGCGGGTTCGGTGGCGCCGCTGTCCCGCGGCCGGGGACTGATCATCACCGACCGGCTCGAGAACATCCGGCGGGTGCGGGAATTGCTGGCCCAGATCGACGCCTCCGCGCCCAAACAGCGGCAGATGAAGATCTATCCCCTGCGATACGCCTCCGGCACGCTGCTGGCGGACCTGATCAACCGCACCTTCGGCGTCGCCACCGCCCCCAAACGCACCGTTTTCAACCAGGCGCGCAAATCCTGGGACGTGCTGCCGCCGAGCCCGGAGGACTACGTGACCGCGATCTTCGCCGAGGCGTCGAACACGCTGGTCTTGTTTGGTCCGGCCGAGCGCATGGCCATGGCCGAGGAGATGATCCAGCGGTTCGAAACCGAGACCGGCGCCCGGGCCACCGAGGTGAAGGTGTTTTATCCCCAGATGAACGTCGAGGAATTGGCCCGGATGGTCCAGGAGGCCATCCCGGCGGTGGCCTCGGAGCGGGATCGCGGGCGGGAGGCCGCTCTTCGGGCCCGGGTGATTCCGGACCGGACCAGCAATCGTTTGGTGGTCACCGCCCCCGCGGCCGGTCAGATGGAGGCGATCGAGAAACTGATCCATCAGCTCGATCCCACCACCCAGGAAGTGCCGCCGGAGGAGAAAGCCCGCACCGGGCACGAATTCCGGATCGTCGAGCTCCAAAGCGTTTCGGCGGACAGCTTGGTGCCCCTGCTGCGGGAGGCGTTCACGGAGCAAATGCGCAGCTTGAAGGGGGCCGAATACACCCCGCGGGCGCGGATCATGGCCGATCCCACCGGCGGCCGGCTGTTGTTGGCCGGCAGCCCCGAGGAGGTCAACGAAGCGCTGAAACTGATCAGCCGTCTGGACGCGGCGCCGGGCAGCCAGAGCATCCTGCGCGTCTTCAAACTCAAGCGGGCCAGCGCCCGCAACCTCGCCGCGATGATCATGGGCGCGATGGGCGGCGGCGGTTACGGCCGCTACGGCTACAGCTACCGCCGCTCGGCCGGTTTGCAGCGCCCGGGTCAGCCGCCGGCCCGCGCCATGGCCGACGAACGCACCAACAGCCTCATCGTCATGGCCGCGCCCGACCAGATGCAGCTCATCGAGGATGTGATCCAGCAGCTCGAAAGCGAGGAGGCGCCCGCCGCTGCCCGGCTGCGGTTGATCCGGCTGGAGAAGAACTCCGCCACCGCGGTCATGGCCATGCTTTCGCAACTCTACGCCGCCCGTCTGCGCGATCCGGACCCCGCCCGGCGGGTCGCCTTCACCGCCGCGCCGGATGATCGCACGCTGGCCATCCAGGGCGACGAAGCCGCTTTGGAGGAGATCGAGGCCAC
>RFJD01000418.1 GCA_003695015.1 Verrucomicrobiota bacterium
CGGGCCAGTTCCCGCACGCAGGCCAGGGTCTGGTCCACGGTGGCGGTCGGCAGGCTGACAGACGGGGCGGTCATCGTTCAGGCGCCGGCTGACTGGCGCAACGGCATTTCCTCCGGGCCGAGCGCCCGGCGCTTCCAGATGGGGACGTCCTTCTTCAGTTCGTCCATGAACTCGCTGAGCATGGCGAACGCCTCCTGCCGGTGGCCCGCCGCCACGCCAATCCAGATGGCGGCTTCTCCCACCGGGATGATCCCCACCCGGTGGATCACCCGGACGGCGTGGCAGGGATGCCGTTCGCCGAGTCGGGCAAGGATGTCCCGCATCACTCTCAGCGCCATCGGTTCGTAAGCCTCGTATTCCAGGGCGGCGATGGGCCGTCCGTCTTCCTCGCCCCGGACCACGCCGGTGAACTCCGCCCAAGCGCCGCAGCTTCCGCCACGGAGGACGGCGCCCATCGGCGGAGGTTCAATGGGCTCGGTGGTCAACTGGACTTCGATTTCCATGCGGTCGTGGTTGCGACGAACCGGCCGGACGGTCAACCGCCTGAGACCGGCGGAATCAGGGCCACCTCGTCGCCGGGCTCGAGGAGGGTGTCGCCGCCGACGTACTCCCCGTTGCGCGCCAGGCGGGTGGCGGGCCGGTGCACGCTGATGGCGGGCCAGAGTTGCTCGAGCCGGTCCCAGAGCTGGGCCGGCGACATGGCGGCGGCCTCCGGCCACTCGAGTTCGGCCCGGCCGGTCACATCCTTCAGTTGAGCAAAAAACAGAATGCGCATCATCAACAGCCGTTAACTCAAAACGCGGTCCACGCTCGCACGAGGCTCTTGGCCGCGGCAAGCCACAACACCGCCGCCAGGACCCGCCGGAAGGTGAGGGCGTTCCACCGGTGCACTGACAACCACGTGGCCAGCAACGCCGCGCCCACACCCACCACCGGCGCCAGCAGAAAGGCGGGTTCGGTGAGGATGGCGCCGCGTCCGAGTCCCAGCAGGCCGGCGGCCGAATTGACCACGATGAACAGGGCCGAAATGCCGCCGGCGGTTTTGGCGGGTGTCCAGCGGAGAAAGATCAACAGCGGCGTGAGGTACACCCCGCCGCCGATCCCGGTCATCCCGGCCAGGAAGCCCAGTCCGCCTCCGGCGGCCAGAGCGGCCGGCAGACTCGGCGGCCGCAACGTGCCTTCGTCCTGCGGCCGGCGCGCCCAACCGAGCATCCAGCCGGCCGTCGCCAGAACCAACCCCAGCACCGCTTCGTACACCCAGCCGTCGAGGCGCAGTCGGCTGCCGACCCATGCCAGGGGAATCGACGCGGCGGCCAGCGGCAGGAAGACCCGTCGGTCGAACAAACCGGCCCGCCAGAAACGCCAGAAGCCGACCGACGCCACGAAGCAGTTCATCCACAAGGCGCCCGGCCGGGCGATGGTGGGGGCGATTCCCAGCAGGGCCATGATGGCGAGGTAGCCGGTGGCGCCGCCATGCCCGACCGACGAGTAGAGGAAGGCGATGACCCCGATGGCGACCAGCAGCAGGGCCGTTTGCCCAAGGTTCAGTTCCAACATGAGCGTTCATCGCGGGCCGGCGCCGGCCGGCAGGCGGCCCAAGTCTTCGGGCCGGTTCCAGTTCACGAAACACCCCTCCCATGTCGGCGGCGTTTCCCACAGGCGGAGGTGGCCTTCCCGGACGCACGCCTCGACGAAGGCGCGGGCGCTGTTTTCGCCCACTTCCAACCGCCGGCGCGCGACGGGCTCCGCCGCCTTCGGATAGACGGCCACCAGCGGCTCGGGCTGGCCGTCGCGGCAGGGCACGACGCCCCGGTCCGGCCCGGCCGCCGCCAGCAACGAGCCCAGCAGCTCCGGCTCGACGGCGGGCAGATCCACCCCGAGGACCACAAGCAGCGGTGCGGTCATGGCTTCCAAAACGCGCTGGATGCCGGCCAACGGCCCCTGGCCGGGAAAACGATCGGCCAGCACCGGGACGCCGAATTCGGCATAGGCGCCGGCGTCCCGGGCGGACAGGAACAATTCCTGAGGCCCGAGGGCACGGAGCCGTTCGATCTGCCGTTCCAGCAAGGTGCGGCCGTCGCCGACCGGCAATCGCGCCTTGTCGCGGCCCATGCGCCGGGAAAGACCGCCCGCCAGCACGGCGGCGGCGAAGGGCAGCGGTGCGGTGCCGCCGCCGGCGGAGGGATCGGAGTGATGGCCATTGGCCGGGTTCATCGGCCCTTTCAGGCGTCGCGGCGCAGGATGCCGTCGGTCAGGATCTTGGCCCGGAGACCGCCGTTGCCCCGGAGCCAGTCCTCGGCCCGAGGATCCCGGAAAGCCTCGTTCATCCAGTAACACGGCCGGCATTCCTCGGTGCCCAGGAAGCGGATGCCCTGGATCTCGAACTCCCGGCCGATGAGGGTGTTCAGGTCGATGCCCTCGGTGATGACGTTGCGGCGGAAGTTCTGCGGCCGGGCATCGGGGAGATTCAGCTCCCGCTTGAGCCGCTCGTAAACCTCCCAAGCGAAGAAGGTGATCTGCCCCTTGAAATCGGGCTTGTAGTCGAAGTAGCGGTCGCCGCGCAGGCCGCGTCCGGCCACGCACTCGACCTGATCGACCTCGACGATGGGGTGGTCGCCGGGCGGGCCGCCATGATGGCCCCGGTAGTTGTGGCCGGGCGAAATGAAGATGTGTCGCACGCGAATCATCATGCCGTCGTAACTTGGCCGCCGGGTGTCAAACAGGCCAGCAGGATTTCCCGGAGAGGGGCGGCCTGCTGGCCCGCGCAAGAGGTGTGACGGCGGCGGCGGCGGCCGTCAGTCCTTGTAGGCCGGCGTCTCGCTGGCGATGGCCGGGCCGAGTTCGGCCTCGAGGGCGGCCAGTTCCTGGCGGCTGAACGCCACGGCCAGATCGGCCACCGCCGGATAGTATCCGCCGTCGGCCGCCTCATGGATGGCCTTCGCCAGCCGGGGGACCCAGCTCAGGATGTGCCCTTTGAGGAAGTCCCGCTGCATCTCCCGGGCTCGTCGCGCCTTGTCGGGCTGGCCGGCTTCGTGGAAGCCGGCTTCCTCCTCGCAGAGTTCCGCCAGGAAGTGGAACTCGAGGGCGACGTGGTCGGGCAGGTCCTTGAAATCCTCGCTGATCTCACGGGCGGCCAGGCGGTACCATTTCTGGACCGCCTGGGCCGAGGGCCCCATCAGGAGGCCCTTGACCATCTTGCCATTGATCTCGCGGGAGTCCCGATAGACCGACTCGTAGGGCTGGACGTACCGGGCCGCCGGCACCTTGAACAGGTCCATGAACTGCTGCCGGAGGGCGGCGACCGGGTTGGGGCCGGCCGCCACCCCCTGGCGGAGTTCGTTGACGATGCCTTCGTCGAAGCAGCGTTCCAGCAGCTCTTGAAACGCCGGATCGGCCAGCCTTCCCACCACCTCCGGGGTGGGCGGCTTGGCGAAGGCGGCGCTGATGAACCGGTACAAGCCGGCCCGCGCCCGGGCCAGGGCCGCCTCGTTGTCGGTGGTGGATGGGGGCTGTACGGATCCGTGTTCGTTCATGGCCGCAAGGAATCAGTCCTGCAGGACGAAGTCAATGTTGGGACGGGTCAGGCGCGGATCGGCGAAGCCGTCCGGGTAATGGACCGTCGTGCCTTGGAAGTCCTCCACGAAGGTGATGGCTCCGGTCAGACACGCGGTCGCGCAGGCCGGTTTGAGGCCGGCATCGATCCGCTGGACGCACATGGTGCACTTGCTGACCTTGTTCGTCTCGGTGTCGATGCGCGGGGCCCCGTAGGGGCAGGCGGCCTTGCAACGGCGGCAGCCGACGCACTTGTTCTGGTCGGTGAGCACGATGCCGTCGGGCCGCTTGCTGATGGCCTGTTTGGGACAGGCCTTCAGGCAGGCCGGCTCGTCGCAGTGGTTGCAGGCCAGCGAGATGAACTCCCGCTTGGGACGGGGGTAAACCCCGCTTTCCCGCTCGACCACGAAGCGCCAGTCGGTCCGCAACGGCGTGCGGTTCTCGCTCTTGCAAGCCACCTGGCAGGAGCGGCAGCCGATGCATTTCTTCAGGTCAATAATCCAACCAACTTTGGCCATGGCTGTGTCCTTTCTTCAGAGGGTTCAGACTTTCTCGACTTCGACCCGGGTGTTGAAGTAGGAGGCCACACTGCCGCCCACTTTGTCTTGCAGGGCCACATTGTTGAGTTTCGGATCCAACCGCATGAGCGGGTTGGCCGCCACGCCCACCGCACGCGTGGGATCGTGGCCCGACTTGCGGCCGTTGACCTTGTAAGGTTTCGAGGACATCTCCCAGTGGCCGAAGCTGTGGGCAATGGCCACCACCCCCGGCCGCAGGGTCTCAGTCACATAGGCCAGCCCCGTGGCGCCTTGCGGCATGCTGGCCGAGCGGATCCGCACCCGGTCGCCGGTCCGGATGCCCCGGGCCTTCGCATCCTGGGCGTTGATCTCGATGAAGTTCTCCGGCTGGATCGACACCAGCCACGGCTGGCAGATCGTCCGGGCCATGCTGTGCCAGGCCTGTTTGTAGGTCACCAGCGTCAGCGGGTAGTCCGGATCCAAGCCCTCGATCGGCTCGCCCAGGGCGTCTTTCTCCGGTTCATAGTGCGGGTAGCCCTTGAACCATTCGCCGGTCATCGAGTCGCGGGTCTTGGCCAGGCCTTCATTGAAGAAGTAGATCCGGCC
>RFJD01000419.1 GCA_003695015.1 Verrucomicrobiota bacterium
AGCCCGAGACCGGTGCCTTTTTTCTTGGTCGTGAAGAAAGGCTCGAAGATTTGGTTGAGCTGCTCGGGCGGGATGCCGCCGCCGGTGTCGGTGACGCTCACCCAGACGCCATCCGTGGCGCGGCCGGTGCGCAGCGTCAGGACTCCGCCGCGGGACATGGCCTGCATGGAGTTTTTGATGAGGTTGACGAGCACCTGCTTGATCTGGACGGGATCGAAGGCGGCGGCGGGCAGGTCGGCGGCCAGCTCCTCGCGGATCATCTGGCCGCGGTTGTCGAGCTCGGGCCGAAGCAACTGGAGGGTTTCGCGGACCACCTGGTTGAGGTCCGATGGCCGGGGCTGGGGCCGCGCGTGCCGCATCGCCTGGAGGAACTGGGTGATGATGTAGTCCAGGCGGCTGACCTCGCCTTTGGCCACCTGAAGATAGCGTTCGAGCTTGCGGACAAATTGCGCCCATGCCTCCGGGTCCGGAAGCGGAGGGAATGGGGCTGCATCGGTGACAGGCGGGAGGGGATCGGCGGGCTGCAGCCGTCGCAATTCCCGCTCGATCAGTTGCAAGTGGATGTGCAAGGCGTTGAGCGGATTGCCGATCTCGTGGGCCACACTCGAGGCCAACAGCCGCAGCGCCTCGGTGCGTTCGTTCTCGATGGCTTCGACCGTCTTTTGGCGGGTTTCGGTGGCGTCATGCACCACCAAGGCCACGCCATGGGGGCCGGCCGCCTCCGCTTCCAACGGCGCGGAGAAAATGCTCAGGAACCGCGGCCGGGGATAGGCGACCTCGACCTCGTGGCGGGTGAAGCCCCTGGGGGCGGGGGCCAACAGGCGCTCCCAATCCAGTTCCGGCACGTAGCGTTGGATCAACTCCCCCTCGGCCTGGCGCCGCGGCAACCCCAGGAGCCGTTCGGCCGCGCGGTTGAAGTATTCGATGCGCCCCTCGCGGTTCAACACCAGCACGCCGTCTTCGATGGTGTTGAACAGGGTGTCCAGCAGGCTGCGTTCCTCGGCCAGCCGGCGGACCACGTGTTGGAGCCCCTCGGCGTCGAGCCGGTCGAGCCGGCCGAGCACCTTGTCCAGAAAACCGGAGCCGGGTTTGCCCATGGCCGTCAGATCCTCAGAACCAGCGGCGCCATTTGAAGTACAGGATGGTGAGTGCGGTCAAAACCGCCGTCACGCCCATCGCCAGCCAGTAGCCGTGCTCCCATTCCAACTCCGGCATGTGCCGGAAGTTCATGCCGTACCAGGTGCCGATGAGCATCAGGGGCGTGGTGATCACCGTGATGCCGGTCAGCACCTTCATGATCTCGCCGGTCTGGTTCGACGACATGCTCAGGTAAACCTGCAGAATGCCCGTCAGCGCGTCGGTGTAGGACTGGGCCAGATTCGAGATGCGAAACAGCCCGTCGTAAACGTCCCGGAAATAAGGCAACAGATGCGGCCGGATGAGTTTGAACTCCCCGCTGGCGAAGCGCGCCAGCACTTCCCGTTGGGGTCCGATGATCTGCCGGAGGTGGAACACCTCCTTCTTCACCTGGATGATGCGGTTGAGCACCTCCCGGGTGGGCTCGGTCAGGGCCTGCTCCTCCAGCTCGGCAATCTCCAGCGAGAGCTCGTCCAACGCCGGTTTGTAGCCGTCCACGATCAGGTCCAGCAACATGTGGGCCACCCGATCCGGCGCCCGCGCCGCATGGGCGGCGCCCCGCACGCAGCGGTCGGCCGCCACGCTCACGCTGCGCATCGGGTCCTGGTGGTAGGTCACCAGGAAGTTCTTCCCCAGGAAGAAATCCAGTTCGCTGGTGGCGAACACGCCGTCCTGCCGGCTGTAGTCCACCGCATGGATCACGATGAACAGGTACGGGGTGAACAGGTCCCCCTCCTTGGGCTGGTACTCCTCGACCTTCGGCGCCGAGTTCTCGACCACGCAGTCCTCGATCGACAGCGGGTGGAAATGAAACACCTCCTCCAGATAGAAGCGGGTCTCATCCGGGGTTGGCGCCTCCAGGTCCACCCACAGGAAAAGGTTCGTGTCCGCCAGCAGCGTGGGCATGAGGAAGGCCTCGATGTCCTTGCTGTGCAGGCGACCCTGGGTTGTGAACGCAAATGATCGAACCATGGTTTGGGCAGCCGAACGAGCACGCCCCACGCGCGACCCGTTGCCGCCGCAGTCTAGGAGTCCGCAGGCGCGGGACAAGTCCGCGTTTCCTGCCCGTCCGCCGGCGCCGGCCGCTCATGCGGATCAGGTCGCTTCCAAACGTAACGGAACATCACCACCCGCAAGGCCGCCGTGAAGGGAATCGCCAGGATGCCACCCAGGATGCCGCCCAGCAACGTCGTCCCCACCATCACCGCCACGATGATGGTCAGGGGATGCAGCCCCACGCGGTCGCCGAGAATGCGCGGCTGGATCACGTACCCTTCCAGCGCCTGCACGATGGCGTACACCCCCAGGGCCAGCAACGGGTGGGTCCAATCCCCGTACTGCACCACCGCGATCAACAACGCCGCGCCGCAGGTGATGATGGCCCCCACGAAGGGGATGATCGTCAGGAAGGTGGCGATCACCCCGATCAACACCGCGTACGGCAGCCCGATCAGGGCGAACCCGATCGCATACAGCACCCCGTCACAAATCGCCACCAACACCTGCCCCCGGAAGAACGCGATCAGGTAGTCGTTGATCGAACGCAGCACGAACACCAGCTCGTCCTTGAACTCCGAACGTCCCACCGGCAGGTAGTCGGTCCACTTGGACTGGATGCCGCGTTTCTCCAGGAGGAAGTAGAAGGTGTAGATGGGAATCAAAGCCAGGCCGGCCAGCACACCGAACCACGAGGCCACCTTGCTCAACTGACCGAAGAACCACCGGCCCACGCTGCTGAACGCCTTCGCCAGGATGCCGGTGGCCGATTGCAGGGTGTCCACATCCAGCGTCTCCCGCAGCCAGTTGAGCAGCACGTCGGTGCCCTCATCGGCCGGCGCTGCCGCCGGCGCCGCCTCCGTCCCCGCTTGGGCGGCCCCCGTCCCGACCGGTTGACCTCCGGCCGCCGCACCCGCCGCGGGTTGCTCCGCCACCGGCGCCGGCGCGTTGGTCCCCGCCGGAGGCGCGTTGGTTTCCCCCCCGGACCCGCCGGTGGGCAATCCCAGGGAACGCAGCACCGAGCTGGGCGGGTTGCGGATCCAGTGCTCCACCCGGTGGGTGACGTTGGTGGCGTAACGTGGGATGTCCCGGACGAGCTGGCGGGTTTCCACGACAACCTGCGGGACGATGCTGCCGAAAATGGCCGCCACCACCAGCAGCGCCATCGCGAACACCACCAGGATGGCCCGGAAGCGCGGCACACGTCGTTGCTCCAGCCAGTCCACCACCGGATCCAAGAGGTAGGCGATGATCCCGGCCACGGCCAACGGCCACAACACGGGGGAAAGCACCTCCAGCACCCGACCCAGGCCCCACACCAACAACACCACCAAGGCGACGATCAACGCCACCGCCAGCCCGGTGACGGCCGTCCAGATCACCCGGGCCTGCTTCGGTGTTGGCGGCGGAAAAGCCATGACTCAAAACCGGCAAACTGGCGGGCTCAACGGCGTCCCAACCGGCGCGCCTTCCGCGCCGCCGCCCGGACGGCCCGCATCAACGCCGCCCGAAAACCGCCCTCCTCCAGCGCTTGAAGCCCCTCGATGGTCGTCCCGCCCGGACTGGTGACCATGTCCTTCAACTCGCCCGGATGCCGGCCGGTCTCGAGCACCATCTTCGCCGCCCCCAGCAGGGTTTGCGCCGCCAGCCGGGTCGCCACTTCCCGTGGCAGGCCCGCCGCCACACCGCCGTCGCTGAGCGCCTCGATGGCCACAAACCCGTACGCCGGCCCGCTCCCGCTCAAGCCCGTCACCGCATCCAGCAACGCCTCCTTCACCTCGAACGCCACCCCCACGGCTCCGAACAACCGCCCCGCCAGCGCCGCGTCTTCCGGCGTGGCGCAACCACCCCGCGCATAAGCCGCCGCGCACGCGCCCACCAACGCCGGCGTGTTGGGCATCACCCGCACCCACCGCGTCCCGGCCGGGGACCACGTCTCCAACTGCTTCAACGGCACGCCCGCCGCAATCGAGATCAGCAGATGCTCCGGCGTGATGGCCGGCCGGGCCTGTTCGATCGCGCCCGCCACCTGGTCCGGTTTGACGGCCACGATCACCACCTGCGCCCGCTCAAACAACGCCCGGGGATTGGCGGTCACTTGGCCGCCGGTCTCGCGGGCGAACCGTTCCGCCGCCTCCTTCGACACGTCAAAGGCGAACAGCTCCTCCGGCGACACCAACCCGGCCCGCGTCAAACCGCCGCCCAGCGCCGTGGCCATCCGGCCGGCGCCAAGAAAACCCACTGTCATCCCGATCGGCATGCGCCCAAGGTAACAGCGAGCCGCCATCCGAGAAAAGCCCCCGCCGTCCGGCGCCCGGAGCTCACCGCTCGTCCGGCCCACCCGGCGAAAGTCCCGGCCTCGCCGTCGTCGCGATCCTCCACGCGTCCAGCACCCCCGCCCGCGCGGACCGCAGCTCGACCCGCTCGCCGCGCACCTCCAAGGTCACCGCTCCGACGTCGCTGATGGAGACCGACCGCACCCCGGCGGCTTCGAGGCGGCCGCGCAGTTCCGGGCCCGCATGCTTGGGCGGGGGCACGGCGGCGTCTGTCCAAATCACCCAGCGCGGCCGGATCCGTTCCACCAACCACGCCGGAAGCGGCTCGCCGCGACTCGGGATGCCCGCCACCACGACCTCCGCTTCCAACGGAGCGCCACGCGCCAGCAGCGCCTCCTGCCCCGCGGTCGCCAAGTCGGACAAGAGCAACACCCGCACACCCCGGCATTCGCCGCGCAGGACCATGGCGCCGTCGTCCGCCAGAGAAAACCGATCCTCCGAAGCCGGATGCAGCACCCGCCAGCCGGCCAGCGTGTCGCCGGCGGCAACGATCCGCCGTCGGGGTCGCCCGGGCAGAGAGCCGTTCTCCAAACCCTCGAGAAATGCGCGATAAGTCGGCGAACGAAACCGCAGCGGGCTCGCGACCACTTCCCCGACCGGCATTTCCCCGACGAGCAGGGC
>RFJD01000420.1 GCA_003695015.1 Verrucomicrobiota bacterium
AGGGACGCGCGGCAGGATGGGGCGGTCCGGATGTGGACTCCGGGAATCCACTACAAAGACGCAAAGACCCAAAGGGGTTTCCGAGGTTGCGTGATGTCCGGGCGCGCTTTCGGGCTTGGTGTCCTTGGTGGTCGGAAAGGCGTCTTGCTCCGGGCGAAGGCGTTGGGAGGCAGTGGGTTGGCGGGGGCGAGGGTTGAAGGGTTGAAGAGTTGAAGGGGACAACGCCAGGACGCTAGGACGCCAGGACGCCATGGAATGGGCGTCAACGGCCGCTGGGGCGCTGAAGGCCGGGTCCCCCGGTCCGGCGTTCGCCCGTCGCCGGCAAATTCCGTCCGCCGCGTGAGGGCACGCGGCCTGCAGCGCATGCTTCGCCGGCTGGGGGCAGCCGGCCTTGTATCTTTTCTTCGTCCTGCTTCCCGCCGGATGCGAGGATGGCTGTCCCCCGGCCCTGCGTTCGCCCCTTCAACCCATCACCCTTCAACCCTTCAACGCGTCACCCACCCATCACCTGCCTCACCTTCCGGCGCGGCTTCACCGCGTGAGGGCACGCGGCCGACACCATCCGCCCCTGCCGGGAGTTTCGGCTTTGGGGCGCGGACCGGCCGGCTAGACTCCCGGGGCACATGGCCCTGCTGCCGGTGGTTGAACGGGAGTTGCGCACCGCCGCGCGTCGGCGCCGGACCTACGGGCTCCGGCTGCTGGCGGCGGCGGTGGCGGCGGGCATTTGCGCCTGGGAATGCTGGGTGCTGGCCCGCGGGCAGCAAACCACCATGCTCGGCCGGTCGTTGTTCGGCATGCTGGCCGCGCTGGGATTCGCCTATGCCCTGCTCATCGGCCCCTTTCTCACCGCCGACGCGATCAGCGAGGAACGACGCGAGGGCACGCTCGGGTTGCTGTTCCTGACCCGGTTGCGGAGCTGGCACGTGGTGGCCGGCAAATGGCTCGCCTGCTCGCTGGCGGGTTTTTTCAGCCTCACGGCCATCCTGCCGGCCATGGGCTTGCCGCTGTTGCTGGGCGGGGTGACGGCCGGCGAATACGGGCGGGTGGCGCTGGGCATCCTCAACGCCATGTTCTTCTCGCTGGCGGGCGGCTTGTGGGTCTCGTGCTTCAGCCGGGACGCCGGCCGGGCGGTGTTGGGCAGTGTGGCGCTGGTGTTGGGGCTGGCGGGGATGTTGCCGGGCTTGGTGGTGTTCGTGGGCAACGCCTTCGCCGGGATCCCCGTTCAGGCGTTGACCCCGGTGGCTTGGATCAGCCCGGCGTGGGCGGGTTACCAAGCAATGGATGCGGCGTATCGGGCCGCGCCGGCCCAGTACTGGAACGCGCTGGCGGTCTCGCACGGGGTGAGCTGGCTGTTCCTGCTGGGCACCGCGTGGGTGATGCCCCGGCTGTGGCGCGAGCCGGTCAAGGCACGCAAGCCCCCGCCCCGCTGGCTGTTGCGGCTGGGGTACACGCGGGGCTGGCGGCGGACCTTCCGGCGTCGGCTCGAGCGCAATCCGGTCTGGGCGGCGGCCGCCCGCCTGCGCTGGCCGCACTGGGTGTTCTGGACGCTGGTGCTGCTGGTGGCGTTGAACGTGTACTGGCTGACCTTCGGTTACCGGACCAGCCCCGGCAGCGCCAAGTTTCACCAAAACTTCGCCTACGGGCTGGTGTTCACCAACCGTGTCTGGGTGTGCGTGATGGCCTGCCACCTGATCCTCGAATCGCGGCGCAGCGGGGCCTTGGAACTGTTGCTCACCACCCCCATCCAGCCGCGCACCTTCCTGCGCGGCCATTGGCGGGCGCTGCGGAACTACTTTTTCTGGCCGATCGTCGTGATCGCGCTCCTGCACGTCTTCTACGTGTGGGGAACGTGGTCGAGCCTCGGCCGGCGGGGGACCTTCAGCGGCACCTATCTGGCCGCGTTCGCCACCGGCGCGCTGAGCAGTTTCGTGAGTTTCCTGACCGACGTGATCGCCCTGAGCGTGGTGGGGACGTGGTTGAGCCTCTCGATGCGCCGGGCCGGGTGGGCGATCCTGACGACGCTGCTACTGGTGATCCTGGGACCGTTCCTGCTGGCGGAAGCGCTGGGCCGGGTGCGCTGGCTGGCGCCTTCGACCCTGCTGCAGTGGCTCACCTCCCTGCCCGTTCTGAAAGCCTATGCCGGCAGCACCTACGCCCTGATGCCGCTGGTGCGGATGACCGCCTGGGTGGCCAAGAACCTGCTGCTGGCGGCGTGGGCCTGGCGGCGGTTGCAAACCCGGTTCCGCGACGCCGCGGCCGGCACGCTCCATGCCCGGAAACGACGCCGGCCGTGGCGGCGCTTTCCCGGGCCGCGACCGGTCAGCCCGCCGCCACCGGAACGCTGAACAACGACTGACAGACCGCCATGCTGCTGGCGCCGGTCATCGAACGAGAATTGCGGGTGGCCTCCCGCCAGCCCTCGACCTACTGGCTGCGGTGGCTGGCGGCGGGTCTGTTCACCGGCATCGGCTGGATGCAGCTCCTGGCGATCGAGGTGACCGGCGCCCAGGCAAACTCCGGTCTGGGCCTGTTGGGCACGGCGGCCTGGCTGGCGTTTGCCGCCTGTGCGGTGGCGGGCCCGTTGCTGGCCTCGGACACGCTCTCCCGGGAGAAACGCCAGGGGACGCTGGGGTTGTTGTTCCTGACCGACCTCAGCCCGCAGGCGGTGTTATGGGGCAAGCTGGGCGCGCTGGCGGTGCGGGCCTGCACGATGGCCCTGGCCGGCGTGCCGATCCTGGCCGTCGCCATTCCGCTGGGAGGCGTGACCCCGGAACGCGTGGCGGCACTGGCGGCGGTGCTGTTGCACACGCTGTTTTGGTCGCTGGCGATCGCGGTCTTCTGCTCGGCGTGTTGCATCGACGCCCGCAGCTCGATGGCCCTCAGCGGCTTCGTGGTGGGGGTGATCGTCTTGGGCGGCTTGGGGCTGCCAAACCCGCTGGGTCCCGCGCCCGTGGGGTTGGCCGGCGGCGGCTTGGCAGCCGGCCCCACGCGCCTGCCGGTCCCGCTCACCCTGCCCCACCCGCGCCTCCTGCTCTCCCCCACGGCGCTCCTGAGGCTGGTGCTGTCGCCCAACTTCACCCTCGCCGGCGCGTTGGGACAACCGGCCGTGTTCCTTGCCTTGGGCGCCCAACTGCTGACGACACTTCTGGCCCTGTCGTTGGCCGGCTTGGTGTTGTCGCACTCGTGGCGGGAAACCAACCCGGCCGCCGCGCTCATCCCGGCCTCGCCCGGCGTGCCGGGGCTGCTGGCCCGGCTGACCCGGGGGCAGGGACGGAAACTGCGCCCTTGGCTGGAGCGCTCGCCTTGGAGCTGGCTGGCGCAACGGCGGGTCTGGCATCGGCGGTTCGTGCAGGGCCTGTTCATCGCGATGCCTTGGGTGGCGTTGGGACTCGGCGCCCGGCGGGATTCGGACATCTGGCTGATCCTTCTCTGGATCCTTCAATTCCTGCTGAAGGTGCTGGTGGCCTCCGAGGCGGCGCATCTGTTCGTCGAACACCGGCGGCAGGGGTTGTTCGAGCTCTTGCTGACGACACCGGTGTCGGGCCGGGACATCGCCAAGGCTCATGCCGGGGCGATGCGGCGGCTGGTGGTGCTGCCGGCGTTGTCGCTGGCGGTGGCCCCGTGGCTCTGGGGCGCGATCCCGAATTCACGGGGGGCCGTGGCGTACCTTGCGCTGGCGGCCATCATGCTGTTGGACATCGAGGCGCTCATCTGGGTGGCGCCGTCCCGGGCCCTGCGGCTGAAGCGGCCGCACTTGGCCGGGCTTTCGGCCCTCGTGCGTGTCCTGGTCCTCCCCGGCATGCTTGCCGCTCTTTTCACCCTCCCCCTGGCGGCCGCCGGGTTGTTGGGCCTGGTCATGCTCTACCTGCTCTGGGTGTGGTTCCTCGTGCTGACCATCCTCACGGCCCGGGAGAACATCGAACGCCTCCGGGAAGCCGCGGACGAAGGCCGCCTGGAACCGCTGGAGTGAGCAGGCACCGAGGCGCGAGGTTTCAGCTCCGCTTCCGCGCGACGACGAAGGCGTTGAACATCAGGAACCGCAGCGGCGTGAGGTTCAACAGCCGGTCGATCAACCGGGGCACGTAGCGGTCGGTGCATTCGATCCGCTCGACCCGGCAGCCGGCCCGTTCGAGGAAGAAGGCGATTTCCAAGCCGTTGGTGGCGATGATGGCGTCGTCGTCTGGCTCGAACGGCTCCTTGAACACCGGCTCCATGCGGTCGAACCGCACCGTCTCCGGGGCGCGCCGCATCTGCCGGCGCTTGGCCAGCAGGCGGCGGAAGTTCCGCCACTTGTTGGCCGGTCCGCGCATGTGGCGGTGATAATCCCGCCAACCCAGGGCGCGAAGGAAGTTGGGGCTCGAGATCACGACCCGCCCGCCCGGCTCGGTCACGCGCACCATTTCCGGGATGAACGCCTCCGGCTCCTCGACGTGTTCGAGGACGTTGAAGGCGCCCACCGCGGCGAAGTGGGCGTCCGGGAAGGGCAACTGACGGCCGTCGTAGAGCCGGCAGGGCAATCCCGCCGCCACCGCACGCTCGACCGAAGGTTCGGAAACCTCGACGCCGAGGGCGTCGAAGCCGGCCTCGCGCAGCCGGCGGACGACCTGGCCGACGCCGCAGCCCACGTCCAGCACACGCCCGCCGGGTCGGTCGGGCCGGAGCGTGTCGGCGTATTTCGCGAAAAAGCCCTCGTCCTGGCCGGCGAGGAAGGCGGCGTACTCAGCGTTGTGACGGTAGGTTTCCTGGTGGCCCATGGGTTTTGGTCCGGACCGCTGATAACCGCCCGGGCCGGCGGGCGCCAGTCCGAACCGCACCGGGGTTCAGTCGTTGCGCAGGGCTTCGATGAGGTTGCCGCGCATGGCGGCGCGGGTGGCGGCCCAAGCCCAGAGGAGCCCGTTGGCCGCCACCGCCAGCAGCGTCACCGCCAGCGTTCCGACCGGCACAGGCACGCCGAGTTTCCAGACGGTTGGCAGCACCGCCAGCAGGGCCGACAGGACGCCGATGCCCAACCCGCCTGCCAGCAGCCAGCCGTGTTCGCGCAACAGCAGCGTTTGCAATCGTTCGGCCGGGAATCCGACCGCCAGCATCAGGGCCAGTTCCGCCCGGCGTTCGAGCACGTTGCGCAACACCACCGCCCCGAGGCCGAAGCTCCCCAGCAGCAGACCCAGCGCACCAAGCACTTGGAAGGTGCCGAGGTAGGTGTTCTGCACGGCGTTGAACGCGGCCAACCGCACGCGGGCGTCGGTGACCTCGAAACCCAGATCGGCCAGCGCCCGGCTCAGTTCGCGCGCCACCCGCTCCCGGCGGTCCGCCGGGGCGTCGATGAGGAACCACCGGTAACCGGCCTCCCCGGGGAACCGGCGGACGAATTCCTCCTCGGCGATGACCAGGTTGCCCTGCAGGATCGAATTCGCCACCGCGCCGACCAACCGCAGTTTGAACTCCCGGCCGCGTTCGTCCCGATACGGGATCACGCCGCCGACCCGGCTGCCCAGGGCGTACTGGATGGACGCCGCGTCGCCGATGGCCGGCACTTCGTCCGGCCCCAGCTCGAACCCCGCCTCGAGGCAGGCCTCGCGGTCCAGCGCCCGCCAACCCAAGGATCGCGGCAAACCCTTCGCCATCCGGGCAAACCGGAACGCCCCCCGCGACGCCAGCGCCTCCGGATTCACCCCAAGGACCCGCGGCGTCTGGGCGCGGTTGAGGTTCAGGCAACTGGCCTCCTCGCCTTCGCGCATCCGGAAGGCCACCACCCCGCCGCCCTGCCACAGGTCGTCCGGCAATCCGTAGGCGTCGCGACCCTCGGCTGAGGCCAGGTCGTACAGCACCGGCTGGGTGCTTTCGGCCACCAGGGCAAAACCGCCCGTGCCGGTGTCCCGCCTGCCGGTGTCGCGCGGATCGGGCAACCGGAACACGCCGACCGACACGATGAGGAAACTGCCGGCGGCCAGCAGGGCCATGGTGGCCAGGCTGCGGCGGCGACGGCGCGTCAAGCCCCGCAGGGCCAGGCTGCGCCAGTCGGGCCGTTGCGATTTCGCCGCGAGCGCCAGCCGTTTCAACCACCCTTGGGCCAAGGCCAGACCGCCGATCAACAGCATCGCCCCGCCGCCGAAGAAACCGCCGGCCGCGGCCATCTGTTCCGCCCGCCAAGCCGAAGCCAGCGCGCCCACCGCCCCCAGGCCACACAGCACCGCCAACACCAGCCATCCGCGGCGCCGCCCGACGGCCGCGACCTCCTCGTCCTCCTCGCCGGTCGAACCGGCCGCCTGCAACAGCTCCCGGGCGGGACGCCGCGCCAGCCGCCGCAAGGCGAACCACAACGTCCCGGTCGCCACCAACCACGCCGCCGCCACGCCGCCCGCCACCGTGGCCGGTTGCGGATGGAACCCCAGCGGAATGCCTCCCACCGCCTCCCGCCAGATCGACGAGAGTCCGTGGATCATCGCCCGCGCAAAGCCCAGCCCCAGCACGCCGCCAAGCACCGCGCCGCCCAGGGCGATCACCCCGCCCTCGCCGACGAACAAACGCCGCACCCGACCGGCCCGAAAGCCGAGGGCCAGCAGGACGCCCACCTCGGAACGCCGTTGTTCCAGGGCGAACTGGAACAGCACGGCCATCAACAGCAGGGCCGCCACGATCAGGAAGAAGCTGAAGCCCAGGAACAGGCCGCCGAAATCCTGCGA
>RFJD01000075.1 GCA_003695015.1 Verrucomicrobiota bacterium
GTCGTCGGGGATGGTGCCGTCGGCCATGGGCGAGATGTTCAGCAACACCACGCCGTTCTTGGCCACGGTGTCGATGAGCGCATGGATGACCTTCGAGGCAGGCTTGATCTTCAGGTCGCGCGTGTAACACCAACTGCCGGTCGAGATGGTGTCGTCGGTCATCCACACCCGCGGGGAGGCCTTGCTTTCGCGCGATTTCTCGTGGTCCAGGACGGTGAACTCGATCGGCAGGTCGTTTTGCTTCCGGACGATGACCACTTCCTTCCCCCACCTGGCCGCCTGGTTGAGGTAGTAGGCCGCGAAGATCTGGCGGAACTCCTCCGGGATGCGGTCCAGCCAACTGTCGAACCAGATGATGTCCGGCTGATACTGGTCGATGACCTCCTTGAGCTTGGCCGCCCAGAAGCGATGGAACTCGTCGTCCGGCAACTGGCCGTAAAGCAGCGCATGCTCCGGCGTGTGCATGGCGCCCGGATAATCCTTCACCATGCCGTCGAAATGCCCGTAGTGGTTGCGTGCGTGGTGGAAGGTGGTGATGAACCGGAGCCCCTCGGCGCGCATGGCCTCGGCCAGTTCGCCCACCAGATCACGCTTCGGGCCCATGTTCACCGCGTTCCAAGGCGTCACCCGGCTGTTCCAGAGCGAGAAGCCGTCGTGATGCTCGGCCACCGGCCCGGCGAACCGCGCCCCGGCCCGCTTGAACAACGCAGCCCACTCGCGCGGATGGAAGTTGGGCGTCTTCCACTGCTCGCAGAACTTGTCGTAGCCGTACTCGGCCGGGTCGCCGTAGGTTGCGATGTGATGTTTGTTGGCCGGATGTCCCTTGAGGAACATTAGGCGCGGATACCATTCGCTGGCGAAGGCCGGCACCGAGTAGGCGCCCCAGTGGAAGTAGATGCCGAGCTTGGCGTCGCGGAACCACTCCGGGGCGTCGGGGTGTTTCTTGAGCGATTCCCAATCCGGCTGGAACGGCCCGGCCTTGGCACCCTGCTCCATCGCGGTGAAGAGGCGCTCGACGTTGGCCAGACAGGTCGCCCGGTCCAACTGCCCTGCCATGGCGTGAGCGCCCGCCCAAACCAGAGCGCCGCCCAACAGGCAAACCCAACGAAGCGCCGGCCGGCGAACCCGTTCGGGCATGGGCCGTGAACATGTGGAATTTCGGGAAAGTGTCATTTCAGTCATTGCTGTCGGGAGAGTCTGCCAGCCCGGCCGCCACGACAGAATGGCAATTGGTGACCGCGGCATGGCGATTCCTGACTTGGCGGGCCGAAGCCGCCGGGCCGCAACGGCGCCCATCCCAGCGGCTTCGGCGCCGGGTCCGCGACCTCACGCCCCGCCGGCGCCAAGCTGATGCCGGCGTTGGCGCGGCGGTCCCGCAGAAACGCCCGCCGCCGGGCGGCCCGCCCCTTTCGGGGCCCACGGCTGCAGGAATGGCGGCACATCGCGGCGGCCCGGCCGGAGATAATCCCGTGCCATCGCCGGCCCCACCTGATCCGGATCCCGCCCTTGATGCCGCACCAGATCCTCGAACACCGCCTCCATCAGGCGCGGCAGGGCTATGGCGTGGTGCCGGCCGAACCGGGCGTACAACCGGTCGCTCAAGCCCAGGAACGCCTCGAACGGCGAACCGTCGCCCCAGATCCACGGCAGCGTCTCCCGGAACTGGCCGCTGTTGCCGATCAGGTCCCAAAACCGGGCGAACCGCGCCAGCCGCCGCACCGTCGCAAAATCCAGCAGCCGGTTCGCCAACAGTTCGTACGGCGGCAGCGGCGACCACACCATGCCCCACTCGGCGTCGTGCCGGCTGATGGGCGCGCCGCGAAGCCGCTTCAGATGGCCCACCTGGATTTCGTGCGGCCGGAGGGCCACCAACCGGTCGAAACCGCGGCCGAAACTCTCGAAGGTCTCGCCCGGCAAGCCGAAGATCAGATCGGCGTGGAGGTGGGCATGGGTTTCCTCGCGGAGGAAACGGAGGTTGGCTTCCAGACGCGCGTAGTCTTGGCGCCGCTGGATGCGGGCCGCGACCTCCGGATGGAAGGTCTGCACCCCAACCTCGAGCTGCAGCGTGCCCGGCGGAAAGCGTCGCAGGCGCTCCTTCAACTCGTCCGGCAGCCGGTCCGGCACAACCTCGAAATGGAGAAACAACCCGGGCCGGAGCCGTTCGAGGAAGAAATCGAGGATGGCGACGCTTTCGCGGGGCTGCAGGTTGAAGGTGCGATCGACGAACTTGAAATGCCGCGCGCCCCGGGCCAACAACCGGTCCATGGCCGCCAGGAACGCCGCACGGTCGAACCGCCGCACCCCTCGATCCAGCGCCGACAGGCAGAATTCGCACCCAAACGCACACCCGCGCGACGCCTCCACGTACACCATCCGGTGCGCCAGGTCTTCGTCGCTGTACTCGTCGTACGGAAGGCGAACCTCCTCCAGCCGCGGGGTCTGGCGGGGCAGGATTTTCGGCAGGCGGACGCCGGGTTCCCCCAACAAGCGGGCGCAAAGGTCGCGGAAGGCCAAATCGCCTTCGCCGGGGACCACATGGTCGGCCAGCCGGACGATGGTTTGATCCTCCCATTCGAAACTCACCTCCGGCCCGCCCAGAACCACTTTCAGGTCCGGCCGGATCCGTTTCAGCAAGGCCACCAGTTCGGCCGCCTGCGTGGCGTTCCAGACGTAAACGCCAAGGCCGACGATCCGTGGATCCAAAGCCAGGATGCGCTCGGCCATGTCCACGGGCCGTTGCTGGAGATCGAACTCGAGCAAGGCCGCGCGCGGCCGCAACGGACCCAGGTTCGCCAGCAGGCAGCGGAGCCCGAAGGCGGGATGCAGGTAACGGGCGTTGATGGCGGCCAGCACGATCTCCGGCATGCGACCAGTCTGGGCCGCCGTCACCGAAGCGCAAGCGGCGCCATCACGGTTTTGCCGGCGGTTGCCAGCCCGTCCGCCGCCCTGCGGCCGGTCGCAAACCTCAGTCGGCCAGCTTCACCTCGACCGGCGCCCGCTGGAAGTCCGCCGCCTCCAACCAAGGTCGCGGACGCATCCCCGCCAACGCCGCCACCCAACGATCCGGCACCCGTTCCAGCCGTGTGTTCCATGCCGTCACGATCTCGTTGTAATAACCGCGGGCCAGGGCGATGCGTTGCTCGGTCTGGGTCAGGGCTTCCTGCAACCGCCCAAAGGCCTCGTTGCTCTTGAGGTCCGGATACGCCTCCCGCAACGCGATCAACCGGCGGGCGCACCCCTCGTACTCCGGGCCTTCCTCGCCCGGCGGCGTGGCGCGGAGCTGGTTCCGCAGCAGGGCCAGCGCTTCCTGGACCTCGCGTTCGTGGGTGCGCATGGCTTCGACCGCGCGGACCAGGTTGGGGATCAGGTCATGGCGGCGCTTGAGCTGAACGTCGATGTGCGCCCAGGCGCGGGCGACGCGTTGTCGCAGGTCCACCAAGCTGTTGTACACCATCCAAACCCATCCCCCGAGAGCCGCCAGCGGGTACGGGAGAGCGTGCCAGTACCAGTGACGCCACGGGTCGATATTCAGAACCAGATCGCGCCCCACCGTCCCGCCCGCCGCCAGCAGGGCGCCGAAGATCAGCCAGCCCCAATAACGCCACGCCATGCCGCGGCTGATCGCCTTTTCCTCGCGGGTCGAGATCAGAAACACCGGCGCCTCCTTGTCCGCGGCGATTTCCGGCGCCACCACGTCCTGCCGTTCACGGGCCCGGCCCATCACGTAGAGCCGGGCGTGCAGGGGAATCGCCTCCTCGATGAACCGCCGCCGGTGATCCGAGTGGGCGACCGCCCGGGCGGGCCCTTTGCCGTAGTAAAGCGGATCGCTCCGGCCCACGGTCCGATCGAACACCCGCTCGGCCTCGATGCGCGCCCCCTCGGGACGCACGAGGATCACGCCGCAGTCGTCCTTGAGGTAGAAGGGCTGAAGCCCGCCGCCCGAGGCCACGGTGGTCCAACCGCTTTCGCGGCGGGTGCGGGTGCGGGTTTTGCCTTGGGCGTCGGTGTAGGTCTCGGTGACGGTCCGGGACCAGTGCTCTTCGACCCGCCATTGGTGGAAGACGCAGGGGATCCCGGCCAGGAAGCTGGTCAGCGGCGCTTCGGACTCGGCCGTGCCCTTCAGTTCGACCAAGCCGATGAAGACGCCGGTGGTCTTGGAAGTGGGCAGGTTGTCGATGAGGCGCTTGCGGCGGTTGGCGCGCATGGCCGCCCACAAACACAACAAGGCCAGCACCCCGCCGGCCACCGGCAACCACGTGGCTGCTTGCGGTGACATCAGCAGGCGGAACGGTTCGAGCCGGCGGGCGAGGCGCGCTTCATTGCTCCAATTGCGAGGGTGCGGGCACGAGCGTGGCCCGATGCCGTTCGACCTCCCGCTGGATGGCTTCGATCACCTCCGGGTGCGCCGCGTGGACGTCCCATTGCTCCGAGGGATCGTTCTCCAAGTGGTACAACGCCGGCGGGTCATGAACGACGGGCTTGTCGCGCCCGTAGGCCGACCGGGTGATGTAGTGGGCCTTCCATGGTCCGAGCCGCGCGGCGAACAGCCGTGTGCCGCGGTAGTAAAAGAAGCTTTTCCGGAGCCCCGGCCCTTCGCCAAAGAGCAACGGCCGGAGGCTGACGCCGTCGATGACGCGATCCTTCGGCACCTCGCCGCCGGCCAGTTCCACCGCCGTGGGCAACAGGTCGAGCGTGCAGGCGAGTTCGCGGCAGACGGTTCCGGCTGGCACGCGGCCCGGCCACCAGGCGATGGCCGGTTCCCGCATGCCGCCTTCCCAGGTGCTCCCCTTCCCTTCGCGCAGCAGGCCGGCCGAGCCGCCCTGCTCCAACTGGGTCAGCCAGGGCCCGTTGTCGCTGGTGAAAAAGACCAGCGTGCGCCGGTCCAGCCCCGTCTGGCGCAGCGTCTCCAACACCTGGCCCACGCTCCAGTCCAGCTCCTCGACCACATCCCCGTAGAGCCCCCGACGGCTTTTGCCGGCGAAGGCTTCCGAGGCGAACAACGGCACGTGCGGAAAGGTGTGGGCGAAGTAGAGGAAGAACGGCCGGCGGCGGTTGGCCCGGATGAAGTCGAGCGCCTCCTCGGTGTAGCGGCGCGTCAGCTTGGTCTGGTCCGGGGCGCGTTCGATCTCCTCCTCGTCCCGGATCAAGGGAACCCGCCAGTACTCGCTCTTGGGATGGAGAAACGCCTCCCGGCCGCGGGGCGATTCCTTGGTGCGGTCCATGTCGTTCGAGTACGGGATGCCGAAGTAATGGTCGAACCCGTGCCGGGTCGGGAGGTACTGAGGATGATGGCCGAGGTGCCATTTGCCCACCGCCGCCGTGGCGTAGCCCCGGGCCTTGAGCAGTTCGGCGATGGTCAGTTCACTGGCCGGCAGGCCGCCCTTCGAATTGGGGAACAGCACCCGCCGCCGGTCCCCGCACATGCCGGAGCGAACGGGATAGCGGCCCGTCATCAGCCCGGCCCGACTCGGCGTGCAAACGCTGGCCGCCGCGTAGAACTGGGTGAACCGCATCCCCTCGGCGGCCATCCGGTCCAGGTTGGGCGTCCGGATGGTGGGATGCCCGTAACAGGCCAGGTCGCCATAGCCCAAGTCGTCCGCGAAAATGATGACGATGTTCGGATGCTCCGGCGGGGCGGCCGCGGCCGTCGCAGGACCGAAGCCCGTCCATCCCGGCAGCGTCGCGGCCATGGCGACGCAAAGGCTTCGCCAGATGGCTGCCAGTCGATTCATCGGTGTTCTCATCGGTGGGTCGTCCGGTTTCCGGGCGGATTCGGTGAGGCGGCGGGTTGGCTTCACACCCCCATCAGGTGCTCGAGCACCATCTGGTCGAGGTCGGCGTAGTTCCGGTCCTTGATCAACTCCTTGGCGGCGGCTTCATCGAAGCTCCGCGCCTTTTCCACCAAGTGGAGGAAGGTACGCCGGCTGTTTTCGAGGTGTTTGCTCCAGTGCTCGACCTTGGTGGTGCGGAAGGGATGGACGTCGAAGGCGACGCATTCGCCGCGGCTGCCGTAACGATGGCGTTCGAGGGCGCGGACCTGGTCGAAGGCGGACCGGAGGTTGACGCTGCCGAAGGGCTTGTCCTGATCGAACTTCAGGCCGTTCTGGTCGTTGAGGTGGATGGACCAGAGCTTGCCGAAGCGGCAGGCGAAGTCGATTTCGTCGGCCGGATCGAGTCCGGCCAGGATGCAGTGTGCCGTCTCGATCAAAGCCCCGACGCGCTTGGGATCGGAGCAAAGCTGGGCCACCGCCAGTGCGTGGCCGATGGTGGGAATGTAGGCCACGTCCATCGGCTCGTTGGGCTTGGGCTCGATGGCGATGCGGATGCTCTTGTCGTGGGCGAGCATCTTGTCGATGGCCTGAACCAGGTAATCGACGCAACGGCTGGCATCCTTGCTTTCGCGGACGTAGGTGCCCTCCCGGGCCAGCCAGAGGACGATGAGTTTGCAGCCGAGCGCCCGGGCGATGTCGATGCAACGGAGGGAACGCTCGATCGCGTACCGGCGGCATTTGGGATCGTTGCTGGTGTAGGCGCCGTCGATCGTCTTGGGGCTGAACCAGAGCCGCGGGGCGACGATCTCGGCAAACAGCCCGGCGTCGTCCAGCCGCTTCTTCAGCTCCCTGGCTTCGCGCCGGATCTGGGCGTCCTTCTTTTCGTCCAGGTCCGGCACCGCGTCGTCGTCGTGAAACATCATCGCGTCGAAGCCCATCCGCTTGACCTGTTCGAGTTTCCAGTCGAACGGCTGGGCCGGCCGGGTGGGCGGACCGTACGGGTCCTGGCCTTCGCTGAAGTTCCATGGGCCGACGCTGAAACGGTATTGATGGGGTTTCCTGGCCATGTCGGGTAGTTGGGATTGGGGGTTTGTTCTCTACGTGTCTGCGTTTGCGGGTTCGAAATCTCGGGGAGGGCGGTGCGCCCCCCGCCACCGGTCGGAGACCGGCTCAATCCGGCGCCCGGGCGGCCGCCGGCTGGCGCATGGGACTGAAATTGCCCACCTCGCAGCAGCGGACGAAGCCCTCGGTGACGGACTTGAGGTCCTCCCAGCGCGCCCGGATGGCGGCGGCTTCCCGGGGGGTGATGGCGTCGTCCGCCGCGGCGGTGGCAATCACCGAGAGCAGATCGGCGAACTCCTGGACGACGGCGTTGGTGGCGGGCACGAGTTGCTCGGCGCCCTGGGCGGCCCGCGGGTTGCGAACGAAAAACCCGCCTGCCTGCTCGCAAATCCACTGGGCCAGACGGGTGTCGCCGGTGACCCGGATGAGGGTGGCCAGCCGGTCCAGCGGGTTGGCCGCCCCGCTGCCGCGCCCCTGCCGGGGTTCGGCCCACTTGTAGATCAGCGACAGCGACAGCTTCAGCTCCGCCGCGATCTGCTTGGGACACGAAGCCCGGTAAACCTCGCGCAGCAGCTCGTGTGATTCCATGAGCCCGGAGGATGGCCGTCCCAAGCCCCCTTGGCAAGCCTCCGGCCTCCAGCGGTCAAACCTCTCCCCACGGTCCAGGCTGGTTGTTGTTCCCCGTTCCCCGGCCGGGTTGGCGGAACGGAGGGCCGCCGTAACCGGGGGTGGGCGGCCGGCGTCTGGCATTTGCCGTCCGGCCGTGCAAACCAAGGCCGGGGTGAAAAACACAGTCAGAACGATCCAACACAAGTCCGTATCATGAAGAGCAACATGTTGAAGCGAGGTTTGTTCGCGGTTCTGGCCGCGGGCATGATGGTGCTGCCGCAGGCCTTCGCCCAGAACCAAGGTGGCCGCGGGGGCCGCGGCGGGCGCGGGCCGGGCAATTTCGATCCGGCGCAGTTCCGCCAGCGCATCATGGAGCGCATCCAGGAGAACTTGGGCGCCACCGACGAGGAGTGGAAGGTCATCGAACCCCTCCTGACCGACGTGATGGAGAAACAGCGGGCGGTCACCGGTTCCCGCATGGGCGGCTTGGGCATGTTCTTCCGGCCTCCGGGCGGCGGTCCCGGTGGCGACCGGGGAGGCCGGGGAAGCCGGTTCGGGCGCCCGCAGGATCCGGCCGTGGCCGCGCTGCAGGAGGCCATCGAGAAAAAGGCGCCGGCCTCGGAGCTGAAGGCGAAAATCGCCGCCGTACGCGAGGCCCGGGAGAAGGCCCGCAAGGAACTGGAAGCCGCCCAAGAGAAACTCCGCGCGGTGCTGACACTGGAGCAGGAGGCCAAACTCACGCTGGCCGGCCTGCTTTGATCCGCCCCATCCCGCAAGCCGATCGAGCCGATTCGGCATGAGCACTCCGAGCGACAGCCCCTCTCTGAAGTCCCTGGTCGAGAGCATGACGGCCAACCGCCAGCTCTCGGAGGCGGACGCCGAAACCCTTCTGCGGCTGGCCGCCGAGGGCCGGGTGTCCGTCCGGAGCGAGGAGGACGTCCTCCGCTGGCTGGCCGGCGAGTACGGCCTGGAGTTCACTTCACTGGAGGGGCTGTCGCCGGACCGCGACCTGTTGCAGCGGTTTCCGGCCCGGATCCTGTTGCGGGATGAAATCCTGCCCCTGCGGCAGGTCAACGGCCACGTCGAGGTGGCCACCAGCCGGCTGTTCGCCACCCCGGGCATCGACGGCCTTCGGGCGTTGACCGGTCTGAGCCTCCGGGCCGTGCTCGCCCCGCGGGAGGCGGTCCAGCGCGAGATCAAGAAACACCTCGGTTTGGGCGCCGACACCCTGGATCAGCTCGACGAGGAGACCCCCTTCCAGGTCCTCGAGCAGGACGAAGGCGAACAAACGGACCTGGACAAGGCCGCCGAGGACGCCTCGATCATCCGGTTCGTCAACCAGGTCCTCAGCGACGCCATCAGCCTGCGCGCCACCGACATCCACATCGAACCCTTCGAGGAGGAACTGCGGATCCGGTACCGCATCGACGGCCTGTTGCAGGAAGTGCCGGTGCCGCCGCAGATCAAGCGCTTCCAGCCGGCCATCGTCTCCCGCGTCAAGATCCTCAGCCACCTGAACATCGCCGAAAAGCGCCTGCCCCAGGACGGCCGCATCAAGATCCGCATTCGCAACACCGAGGTGGACATCCGCGTCTCGGTGATCCCGATGATCCACGGCGAGGCGGTGGTCATGCGGCTGTTGCGGCAGGACGCCGGCCTGATGCGGCTGAGCGACCTGGGGATGGGCGAACGGGAGGAACGCATCCTGCGCCGGGTGCTGAAGTTGCCGCACGGCATCGTGCTGGTGACCGGCCCCACCGGCAGCGGCAAGACGACCACTCTCTACAGCGCCCTCAACGAAATCAACGACTCGATCCGCAAGATCATCACCATCGAGGACCCGGTCGAGTACCAGATGACCGGGATCAACCAGATCCAGGTCTCGGAGAAAGCCGGTCTGACCTTCGCCCGCGGCCTGCGGGCGATTCTGCGTCACGACCCCGACGTGGTGCTGGTGGGCGAGATCCGCGACGTGGAGACGGCCCGAATTGCGGTGCAGGCCTCGTTGACCGGCCACCTGGTTTTCTCGACCCTGCACACCAACGACGCGCCGGGCGCGCTGACCCGGTTGGTGGACATGGGCGTCGAGCCCTACTTGGTCGCCTCCTCGCTGGAAGCCGTTCTGGCCCAACGGTTGGTCCGGACCCTGTGCGCCGCCTGCAAGGCGCCCGATCACTCGCCGGAAACGCAGTTGCTGCAGCAACAGGTGCCGGCCCTGGCCGACGCGACCATTTACCGCGGGGTCGGCTGTCCGGAGTGCCGGCAGACCGGTTTCTTCGGGCGGCATGCCATCTTCGAGATGATGGACATGACCCACGAGGTCCGGCAGTTGTTGCTCAAAGGCGCTTCGAGCGTCGAGTTGCGCGAAGCCGCCCGTCGCGACGGCATGACCCTGCTGGTCGAGGACGGCTGGCGGCTGGTGCGCGCCGGCCTGACGACCCCGGAGGAAGTGCTGCGGGTCTCGAAGCACGATCCAACCAACGGCCACTGAGCCGCCCCGCCCCATGCCCACCTTCGAGTACAAGGCGCTGCAACCGGACGGCCAACTGAACCTCGGCCGGCTCGAGGCCCCCGGCCGGCAGGAGGCTCTCCGGCAGTTGCAGGCCCGCGGCCTGCAGCCGGTGCGGTTGGCGGAGTTGGAGGACTCGAACGGCGCTCCCGCCGCCCGGAACGGATCCTCCGGTCCGGCCGGCCTGCCTTGGCAACGTCGCCGGGTGAGCTTCAGCATGCTCGAGGACTTCACCCGGTCGCTATCGAGCCTGCTTTCGGCGGGCGTTCCGCTCAGCCGGGCATTGAGCATCCTTCACCGGGAGGCCACCCACCCCGTTGCCGCCGCCCAGTGGAAGAAAATCCACGATTTGGTCATCGACGGCGTCTCGCTGGCGGGCGCCATGGCGCAGTCGCCGGAAACCTTTCCCCGGGTGTACACGGCGATGGTCGAGGCCGGCGAAACGGGCGGCTTCCTCGATCTGGTCCTGGCCCAAATCGCCGACTTCCAAGCCCGCGAGAAGGAACTGCGCGCCAAGGTCTCCGCCGCCTTGATCTACCCGGCCGTGTTGCTGACGCTGGCCATCGGGGTGTTGATCTTCCTGCTGACCTTTTTCATCCCGCGGTTTCAGAAGCTGTTCGAGGGGTTCGACGCCAACCTGCCGTGGCTGACGCAGATGATCGTCGGGGCCAGCCAAGTGCTGCGCAGCTACGGGTTGTTCGTGGCGGCCGGTCTGGTGGTGTTGGTGGTGCTGGGCCGGCAATATCTGGCCAGCGACGCCGGCCGCCGCCGCTGGGAAACGTTCCTCCTCGAGACGCCCGTCCTCGGCAACCTGATGGCCCGGCTGGCCATGGCCCGTTTCTGCCGGATGCTGGGCACCCTCCTCCAAGCCGGCGTGCCCCTGATCGCCGCGTTGAACGTCGCCCGGAGGTCGCTCGGTTACCAGACCCTGGCCGACGCCACCCGGACCGCCATTGACCGCGTCCGGCAGGGCGACAGCCTGGCGGACAGTCTGGCGGAGTGCCGCCTGTTGTTTCCCGGCTCGACCCTGGAAATGATCCGGGTCGCCGAGGAAAGCAGCCGGCTGGACACCGAGCTGGTGCGGCTGGCCGACGTCAACGAGCGGGCCCTCGACCGTCAGCTCAAGACCGCCGTGGCCCTGTTGGAGCCGCTGATGCTCTTCGTCATCGCCGGGTTCATCGGCACCATTTTCATTGGCATGGTGATCCCGATCTTCACCATCCAGGACTACATCAAGTAAACGGACAACGAACCGAGCGCCTTTCGCCATGAAGACACGCACCGACAACCGATCGCACCGCGGGGCCCGCGGCGGCTTCACCTTGGTGGAGATGCTGTTGGTCCTGGTGATCCTGGCCACGCTGGCGGCCGTGGTGATCCCGAAGTTCGCCGGCCGCAGCCGGCAGGCCCGGGAAACCGCCGCCAAGTCCCAGATCGCCAACCTCGAGGTCGCCATCGACGCCTTCGAAGTGGACGTGGGCCGCTACCCCCGCACGCTCGAGGAACTCGTCACCCCGCCGGCCGACAACCCGCAGGATTGGCGCGGGCCGTACCTGAAGAAGGGCATTCCGCTGGATCCGTGGGGCAACCCTTACGTGTATGAGATGCCCGGCCGCCATCTGCCGGACAGCTACGACCTGAGTTCGCCGGGGCCGGACGGACGGCTGGGCAATGAGGACGACATCGGCAACTGGCTCGACGCCACGACCACCCGTCGTTGACGGGGCCTCGGCGGCCTTCACCCTCGTCGAGCTGCTGCTGGTGATGGCGCTCCTGGCCGGGGTCTTGGCCTTCGCCGCCCCTCAATTGGCCCGGTTCGCCTCCCTGCGCACGCTGCAGAGCGAGGCGGCCCGCATCCGGGCGGTGCTCGAATACGCGCGGCAGGAGGCCATCGCCTCCGGGATCCCGACGGTGGTTTGGTTCGAGCCGGAACTCGGACTGTATGGCGTCGAACGGCTGCCGGGTTA
>RFJD01000421.1 GCA_003695015.1 Verrucomicrobiota bacterium
CCCACGCCGACCCAGTTGGCCCAGGAAACCCAGCACCGCGTTCGCGACTCGCAACTGCTGCCCCAAGTGATTCCCCAGAAGGACCTCGACCGTTTCATCCAATCGGTCGGGGGCGAGGAGAACAACAAGCCGGGCATCGATTTGGATCCTTGAGCCCGCCGGATCGCCGTCCGGCGCTCCCGTCCGTTCCGCCACCCGCCAGCCCGTTCTTGGCCTGGCGGGTCCGGTTTGTCACCCTTTCGGCCATCGAGCCGGCGCCCCCGGCCCGGCGTTCATCAAGCGGAAACGATCCATGAAGGTTCTATTCATCGGCGGAACGGGCAACCTCTCGAGCGCCTGTGCGGGAAGGCTGCGCTCGATGGGGCATGAGGTGTGGCTGTTGACCCGCGGACAAACCCCGGGACCGGCGGGGTTCCCGACCGTGCGGGCGGACCGGCACGACGAGGCGGGCTTCCGGGCGGCTCTCGAGGCGGCCGCGCCGGAGGTGGTGTGCGATTTCATTGCCTTCGAGCCGGCGGACCTTGAACCGGTGTTTGCCAGCCTCCGCGGGCGCCTGCGGCAGTACGTGTTCGTCAGCTCGGCGACCGTCTATCGCAAGCCGCCGCCGGCCCTGCCGATCACCGAGGACACGCCGCTGGGCAATCCCTTCTGGGACTACGCCCAGAAAAAGGAAGCCTGCGAAGCGTGGCTGCGGGAGCGGATGGCCTCGGACGATTTCCCCGTCACCATCGTCCGCCCCTCCCACACCTATTCCCGCCGCTGGATCCCCAACCCCGTTTCCAGCGCCGGCTACGCCATCGCCCGCCGGATGGAACAGGGCCTGCCCGTGTTCGTCCCCGACAACGGGGAAAACCCGTGGACGCTGACGCATGCCGACGATTTCGCCGTCGGGTTCTGCGGTCTGGTCGGCAACGAAGCCGCTCTCGGCCAGGCGGTCCACATCACCAGCGACGAGGTCCTGACGTGGAACCAGATTTACGCCGAGATCGCGGTTGCCGCCGGCGTCGATGACCCGCCCGTGCTCAAGATCCCGACCGACTTCATCTGCCAGATCGCCCCCGAGATGACCGGCCCGCTCAAGGGGGACAAGGCCCAGCCGGCCATCTTCGACAACAGCCGCATTCGCCGGCTGGTGCCGGAGTTCGTCTGCCGGAAGCCGTTTCGCGAAGGCGTCCGGGAATCCGTCCGCTGGCTCCGCGCGCATCCGGAGTGGCAGCCCAACCCCAAGGTGGACGACGTCTGCGACCGGGTGTGCCGGACGTGGCTGGCGCAGCAGGCGGGCGCCTGATCCTTTTGCCCGAATCTTGGCAAGGGACGCGTGGCTGCTGCGGGTGAAGAGGCGTCGGCGCCGTGGTTACCAGTACTCCTCCACGTGGATGGTGCCGAGCTGTTTGCCTTGGTCCGGCACGAACCCTTTCTGCCCGAGCAGTTCCTTGGCGGCATCCACCATCGCGGGATTGCCGCACAGGAACACCTCGAAGTGCTCCGGATCCAAGGGCAGGCCGGAGGCTTTCTCGACCTCGCCGTTGGCCAGCAAGGTCTGGATGCGACCGGTCAGCCCCGTCCAGTGCGGGTCCTCGTGGGGACGGGTGATCGCGGGCAGGTAAATGAGGTTGGGCCGCAGCCGGGCAAGGGTTTGCAGCTCCGCCCGGTAACCGAGATCCCAACTGTGCCGCGCCCCGTGCAGCACCACGAATTTCCGTCCCGCTTCCTGCACCAACATCGTTCGGAGCATCGACATGTACGGCGCCAACCCCGTGCCGGTCGCCACCAGCAGCAGGTTCCGGTCCGGCCGCGCCTTGTCGAGGGTGAACAACCCGCTGGCCTTGGGCGAAAGCCAGAGCCGGTCCTTCACCCGCAGGGCAAACAGGCGCGGCGTCAGTTCCCCGCTCTTGACCAAGGTGAGGTAGAACTCGACGTGGTCCCGGTCCAGGCTGGACGAGGAGATGCTGTAGGCCCGGCGGATCAGTTTGTCCGGCGGCGGGGGCGGATCTTCCGGATCCGCTTCCGGCACCCGCGGCGCCGATCCCAGCAATCCCAGAACCGCGAACTGGCCGGGCTTGAACTCGAACAGTTCCCCGTCGGGCTTGACCCGCAGGATGATCAACTCCGGGTTGATCTCTTCGCGACCGACCACGGTGGCGTTGTACTTGGACGTGTCCACGTCGTTCATCCGGAACGTCGGCGTCGTTTTGGACGCGAGTGTAGCGGTTCGGTCGCCCGACGCCAGCCCTGCGCCGGCTTCGCCCGCAAAAAGTTGGCCAGAAGCGGCCAAATCCGTTTTCATCGAGGGCCATGAAACCGTTTTCTTGGCTTCTGGCAGGTCTGCTCTGCGGTCTGGCCGTCGGTGTCACGGGCGCCGAACCCATCACCGTCCGCCTCTGGCCCGGCGTGGCCCCCGGCGATGCCGGCGAGCTGGGCCCCGAGCACGACACGACCACCCCGGAAGGCCGGTTGGTGGCCGGGCGGCGGGTGGTCCGGCTGGGCAACGTCTCCGTGCCCACCATCACGGTGTACCGGCCCTCGCCCTTCAAGAACACCGGCGCCGCGGTTCTGGTTTGCCCGGGCGGCGGCTACCACATCCTGGCGATGGACCTCGAAGGCACCGAGGTCTGTGAATGGCTCAACTCGATTGGCGTCACCGGCATCCTGCTGAAGTACCGGGTGCCGCGCCGCGAGGGACGCGAGCCCCACGAAGCGCCGTTGCAGGACGCCCAGCGCGCCATGGGCATCATCCGCCAAAGGGCGGCCGAGTGGGGCATCGATCCCCGGCGCGTTGGCGTCTTGGGCTTTTCCGCGGGCGGACACCTGGCCGCCATGCTCAGCAACCATTTCGACCAGCGCACCTATCCCGTCATCGATGCCGCCGACGCCAAATCGTGCCGGCCCGACTTCGCCATCCTGGTTTATCCGGCCTACCTGACCGAGAAAAACGAGGGCAAGGTGCTGGCGGCGAACCTCCCGGTCTCCGAACGCACCCCGCCCACGTTCATGGTCATGGCGGCGGACGATCCGGTGAAACCGCAGAACGTGCTGCACTACGCCTTGGCGTTGAAACAACACGGCGTCCCGTTCGAGGTCCACATCTACCCCACCGGCGGCCACGGCTACGGCCTGCGACGCACCGCCAATCCGGTCACCACTTGGCCCGACCGCGCCACCGACTGGCTCCGGTCCCAAGGCTGGCTGACCCCTTGATCCGACCGCCCGACCGCGCCGGCACCCGTCGTCTTCCGGCCGGCAACCGATGAGGCGCCCCGAAAAAGCCGCTCCCCTTCGGAAGGCAAAGGGCGGTTGACGGGGCGGTGAATCCTTGCCTAACGTGCCGTTCCGCCCGCGGGCGGACCCATGCTGGAAGCCATCGAAAAACTGCTCATTCTCCAGGAACGCGATCGTGAACTGGCGGCCCTCGAAGCCGAGCTGGCGGGCCTGCCGCCACGTCGGGCCGCCCGCCAGGCGGAAGCCGAGTCCGCCCGCGCCAAAGCCGAGTCCGCCCGCCAGGAGGCCATGCGCATCGAAACCCGGCGGCGCGAACTCGAGATCGAGGTCGAGGGTCTGCAAACCCAGATCCAGCGGTTCCTCAACCAGCAGATGCAGACCCGCAAGAACGACGA
>RFJD01000076.1 GCA_003695015.1 Verrucomicrobiota bacterium
CGAACTCCGCATCCGCTACCTTTCGCGGACCGACAAGCCGACGCCGCTTTCGCTCACGAATCACACCTATTTCAACCTCAACGGCTTCAAGGACCGCATCCTGGACCACGTCGTTCAGTTGCTGAGCGACCGATATCTGGTGCCGGACGAGACGAACGTCCCCGTGGGCGAGGAAGCCGCGGTGGCGGGCACGGCGTGCGATTTCAACCAGCACAAACGGCTCGGCGAGGCGTTCAAGGAACTGCCCTTGGGATTCGAGCACTATTACGTCTTTCGCAAACCCGACGGCGAACTGGCCAAGGTGGCCGAGATCACCGAACCCACCAGCGGGCGGAAGCTCGAGGTGTTGACGACCGAGCCGGGCGGTCTGTTTTACACCGGCCGTTATACCTCCGACGAACTCAGGCGGGAGGACGGGACGCAGTTCGGAAAGTTCCGCGGGTTTTGCCTCGAGACATCGAAGTATCCGAACGGGCCGAACATCGCGGGTTCGCCCCGGAGCATTCTCTTGCCGGGCGAGACGCGGGAGGATGTCACGGTCTTCAAACTGAGCTGGTAAACGGCCGGGGAAGGCGGCCGGGCGCAGCGCCACAACTTGGGCGTGGCCAGCGCCGGCCGCGACGGACCAACCACAGCGAGCAAACGGACGAAAGCCATGGCGACGATGAAGGAAACCAAGAATGGCGTGGAGCATTACCGCATGTTCATCCACGGCGAATGGGTCGAGGCGGCTTCGGGCAGGCGCATCGAGGTCGAGAACCCGGCCAACGAGGAGATCGTTTACACCGTTCCCGACGGCGGCGCCGAGGATGCCCGGGCGGCGTTGGAAAGCGCGGCTTCTGCCAAGGACGCCTGGGCGGCCATGCCCGCCGTCGAGCGCGGCAACCTGCTCGCCCGCTTCGCCGAGGCCATCCGGGCCAATCGCGAACATCTCGCCCGCATCCTCACCACCGAGCAGGGCAAGACCTACAAGCTGGCTTTGGGCGAGGTGGACGTGTCGGCCGATTTCATCAATTTCCCCGCCCAGGCCGCCCGCCGCATCGAGGGTGACATCCTGCCTTCGGACCTGCCCAACGAACACATTTGGATCCACAAGGTCCCGTATGGGGTCACCGTCGGCATTGCCGCATGGAACTTTCCGCTGGCATTGGCCTGCCGGAAGATTGGTCCCGCCCTCACCGCCGGCAACGTCATGGTGGTCAAGCCGCCCTCCATCACGCCGGTCGCCGTGCTCGAGCTGGGACGCCTGGCCGAGGAAGCCGGTCTGCCCAAAGGCGTGCTCAACGTCGTCACCGGCGGCGGCTCCACGCTCGGCCGCGAGCTCGTCACCAACAAACTCACGCGCCTGGTCAGCATGACCGGCAGCACCAAGACCGGGCAGGAGATCTTCCGGCTTTGTTCCGAACGGCTGACGGCCGTCCGGCTCGAGCTGGGCGGCAAGGCGCCGTTCATCCTCCTGGAGGACGGCGACGTGGACAAGGCGGTCGAGGCCGCCATGATCTCGCGTTATCTGAATGCCGGCCAGGTGTGCACCTGCAGCGAGCGTTTTTACATCCACGAGGCGGTTTACGACGAGTTCGTCGAGAAATACGTCGCTGCCAGCGCCAGGCTCAAGCTGGGCGATCCGATGCAGGATGACACCGACATCGGCCCCAAGGTCAGCCGGGAGGAACTCGAGCGCATGGAAGGCCTCGTTCAGGACGCACTCGACTCGGGGGCAAAGTTGCTCCTCGGTGGCAAGCGTCCCAGCGGCGGCATGTTCGCCAAAGGCCACTGGTATGAACCGACCATTCTGGCCGACGTGCGCAACGACATGGCCGTCATGCAGCAGGAGGTCTTCGGCGTGGTCAGCCCGATCATGAAGGTGCGCAGCTACGAAGAGGCTCTGAGCCTGGCCAATGACAGCGACTATGGCCTGGCCGCGTTCCTCTTCACCCACGACATGCGCAAGATTCAGCGGGCCGTGCTCGAGCTCGAATTCGGCGAGATTTACGTCAACCGCCCGATGGGCGAGCAGCGCCAGGGCTTCCACAACGGACTCAAACTCAGCGGCATCGGCGGCGAGGACGGACGTTACGGGCAGGAGAATTACCTCGAGAAAAAGACCTTCTACGTGAACTTTGGTTGATTGCCATCTGCACACCGACCACCCGACCGCCTATGAGTGAAACCGCCGATCCGGAGAACGGCTCCGTTGTGACGCTCGAGGAATCGACCTCGCCGCAAACGTCGCCCATCCCCATCCGTGCCATCGACACCCGCCTCTTCCGCGTTCCTCTTCCCGAGGTGCTGGTGGACGCCAAGCACGGGGATCACACCCATTTCGAGCTGGTGACTGTCACCATCCGGCTCGAGGACGGCAGCGAAGGCACCGGCTACACTTACACCGGCGGCAAGGGCGGCCGCGCCATCCGGGCCATGATCGAGCACGATCTCAAGCCGGCCTTGATCGGGCGCGATGGCGAAGCGGTCGAGCAGATCAACGAGTTCCTCGAATGGCACATCCACTACGTGGGGCGGGGCGGCATTGCGTCGTTCGCCATTTCAGCCATCGACAACGCGCTCTGGGACGCCCGCTGCAAACGGGCCGGTTTGCCCCTGTGGAAGATGGCCGGCGGCGCGGGCCGCACCTGCAAGGCTTATTACGGCGGCATCGATTTGCATTACCCGCTCGAACGGCTGCTCGAATCGGTTCGCGGCCATCTGGCGGCCGGCTTCAACGGCGTGAAGATCAAGGTCGGCCGGCCGCGGCTGGAAGAGGATGCCGAACGGGTGCGCGCCGTGCGCGAATTGATCGGCCCGGACATCGTCTTCATGGTGGACGCCAACTACAGCATGAGCGTCGAACAGGCCATCCGGGCCGCGGAAGTCTTCAAGGCGTTCGACATTCTCTGGTTTGAGGAACCGACCATCCCGGACGACTACCAAGGGTATGCGCGCATCGCGGAGACCACGGGCGTGCCGCTGGCC